>DATAPK010000545.1:0-12849 GCA_036265245.1 Tepidisphaeraceae bacterium
CAAGCTTTACGTTCGCGGCGCGATTTATGGCAATCTGATCGTCGAATTCGGCGGGCGCGTGCATGTCTTTGGGAATGTCACCGGCAACCTGACGGTGCAGCGCGGCGCGAAGGTGATTCACAGCGGTATTGTGGGCGGCGATGCAGTGAATGAAGGCGGCCGGCTTTTCATCGATCCGACGGCGAGGGTGATGGGTAAGGTGAAAACGCTGAGCGGCGATACCACCGATAAACGGCCAATGCCGAAATCATGAATACCTGGAATTAAACATCGAACGTTCAACATCGAACATCCAATGTTGAAGTGATTTGGCTTTTCGATGTTAATGTTGGATGTTGCATGTCTGATGTTCAATCAAATCTTCCCGCCCTGCTGGCCATTGCGCGCGGCGAGCGGATCGCGGATCGGGTTCTTCGGAACGGCCGAATTGTCAATGTGTTTTCGGGGACGATTGAATCGGAGGATATTGCGATATTCGATGGACGCATCGCGGGGATTGGTTCATACAAAGGCAAAGAGGAGATCGATCTGAAGGGCGCGTACGTGGCACCGGGATTGATCGATGCCCATGTTCACATCGAAAGCAGCTTGTGCATTCCGCCGCATTTTGCAGAGGCGGTGGTTCCGCGCGGGGTGACGACGGTGGTGACCGATCCGCATGAGATCGCCAACGTCGCAGGCATCGGGGGCATTCGATTTATGATTGAGGCGTCGAAGGGGCTGCCGCTGCGGGTGGTCTTCATGGCCCCAAGTTGCGTGCCTGCGACGGATATGGCAACCAGCGGCGCGGTGCTGGAAGCGGATCAACTTGCCACGTTGCTGGCGGATGATTCGGTTCACGGTCTGGCGGAGGTGATGAATTTCCCCGGGGTGATCAACGCAGATGCGAAAATGCTCGCAAAGCTACAAGCTTTCGCAGAGCATCCGCAAGACGGACATTGCCCCGGCGTGCGTGGGAATGCACTCAATGCGTATATCGCCTCCGGCATCGGCAGCGATCATGAATGCATCACCGTCGAGGAAGCCCGGGAAAAACTCGCGCGCGGTTTGTATATCCTGATTCGCGAAGCGACCAATGCCAGAAATCTTGACGCGTTGCTTCCGCTCATCACCGAACAGAATTCGCGGCGAATCTGCTTCTGCACGGACGATCGTCAGCCGGCGGATTTATTGAACACCGGCGGAATCGACCACATGCTTCGCCGGGCGATTGAGTTCGGAATCGATCCAATCACGGCGTTTCGATGCTGCACGCTGAATACGTGTGAATGGTTTGGGCTACATGATCGCGGCGCGATCGCACCGGGACGAGTCGCGGATTTATTTGTGTTTGAGGATTTGCGATCTCCTTGCGCGTCTCAAGTCTATATTTCGGGGAGTTGTTACAAAGCCGACCCCGGCCCTGAAGGGCCGGGCTTTGCGATTCCAAATACGCTAACTCAATCATGCCACGTCGATCTCAACGCCGCGCGTTTCCAGATCCGCGCCAAAACTTCCCGCATCCGCGTCATCGGATCGCGAGAGAATCAACTCATCACGGACGGACTCGTTCACGATGCAAAAATTTTGAATGGCGATGCGATCGCCGACGCCTCGCGCGACCTGCTGAAAATGGCCGTCATCGAACGGCATCGCGGCACCGGCAACATCGGCCTGGGATTCATTCAAGGCATCGGTTTGAAGCGCGGCGCGATCGCCGGCACGGTGGCCCACGATCATCACAGCCTGGTGGTGATTGGCTGCGATGATGTTTCGATGCTCGCGGCGGCGCGCGCGGTTTGTGATATCGGAGGCGGCTTGGTCGCAACTTCGGGAGATCAGATTTTGTCTCGTCTGCCCCTGCCGGTGGCGGGCTTGATGAGCGACCGCCCCATCGCCGAGGTTCGCGGCATATATGATCAATTGCTCGCCGCGGCGAAAGAATTGGGTTCCCCTTTGCACGACCCCTTCATGGCGATGAGCTTCATGGCCTTGGAGGTCATCCCGTCCCTGAAGCTCACGGACAGGGGCCTGGTGGATGTCGAGCGATTCCAAATCGTGGATTTGTTTGTGTAAACCGCCGCTATTGGCTATAAATTCGCGGGATACCGATCCCTTATTCGCATGAGAACACCACAACAACTCGTCCATTCCCGCGCGCGCATCCGGCAACGATATGCGATGTTCCCGCTTGAGGGCTATCCCGTTTCACGGTCGCCGCTGTGGGCGAATACTGAAATTCGCGTGCTGACCTCGCCGGCAATGGGGGCGGCGTTTGTGCAGCACCATCTCACCTTTGCACCCGGTGCCACCGGCAAACGCGCAAGCGATGGCCGCATCGAATCTTTCTTTTACGTGCTGTCCGGGCAAATCACACTGCGAACGAGCAAAGAGCATCGTCTGGCCGCTGGCGATTTCGCGTTCGTTCCTCCCGCTAGTGGATACGAATTAACCGCCAGCGAAAACGCCACCGCCCTGCTGCTTCACAAAGTTTACGAGGCCGCTGCCGGGATCGAGCCGCCCAAAGAAATCATTGGCAGCGAGAAGAAAATCCCCGCCGATGTGTGGATGAACAATCCTGCGTCGCGATTGCAGCTTTTGATCCCCGACGAGTTGCAATACGACATGGCGATGAACATCTTCACCTTCGACCCCGGGCATGGCCTGCCGTACGTCGAAACCCACGTGATGGAGCACGGCCTGCTCTTTCTGCAGGGCAAAGGGATGTACTACCTCGACGGCGAATGGATGGAGACAGAGAAAGACGATTTCATCTGGATGGGCCCGTATTGCCCGCAGAGCTTTTACGCGACCGGGCCGACGCCTGTGAAATATATTTACTACAAAAATGTGAATCGAGAGATTCAGCTTTAGGAGTGTTGAATGTGGAGTGTTGATTGTTGAGTGTTGAATGTTGAATGTTGTTTCAACAGTCCACCATCCACAATCAACAATCCAAATTCGCAATCAATCATGGAAAAAATTTATCGCGATAAAGATGTTGATGACTCGATCCTCAAAGGCAAGACGATTGCTGTGATTGGGTACGGAATTCAAGGAAAAGCCCAGGCCGCCAACTCGCGCGACAGTGGGTTTAAGGTCATCATCGGCTGCCGCGGCGCGGAGGAAGGGAGCAAGAGTCGCGAGCAGGCGAAGACGGATGGATTTGAATCGCTCTCGATCGCCGACGCGACGAAGAAAGCGGATATTTTGCTCATCGAGCTGGCCGATCCGGTGCAGCCGGGGATTTATAAGAAAGACATCGGGCCAAATCTTCGGCCCGGGCAGACGCTTTGTTTCTGCCACGGTTTTTCCGTGCTTTATGGGCAGATTCAGCCGCCCAAGGATGTGAATACGGTGCTGTTCGTACCCAATGCGCCGGGCCGATTTGTGCGGGATAAGTATTGCAAGGGAGAAGGCGTTTATGGCTGCGTCGCCGTCGATCATGATGCGACAGGCGATGCTGAAAAGATCGCGCTGGCGATCTCCAAAGCCGTTGGATCAACCCGCGCCGGCGTCGTGCTGATGAGTTTTCAGCATGAAACCGAAGGGGATAACTTTGAAGAGCAAATTCTTTACGGCGGCGCGATCGCGCTGATGAAAGCGTGCTTCAATACGATGGTGGATAATGGCTATTCGCCCTCATTCGCATACGCGAAAGCCATCCGCAGCCTGCGGAGCGTGATCGATGTGATGGATGAGATTGGCATTGAGGATTACGTCAGTGGCGGATGCAGCCGGACTTGCGAATTCGCCATCCGCACTCGCGGGCCTCGTGTCATTAACGTGGATGAGATCAAAAAGATCTTCGCCGAAACCGAACGTGGGCAATTCGCCAAGGAATGGATGCAGGAGTGGGCCTTGGGCATGCCCATCCTGCACCGCATGCGTCGAACCGAGGCTAACAGCAAGATGGAACAGACAGGCCGGCAGTGGCGAAAAGAATTTGGAAAATAATTTTTGCCACAGAGACACAGCGAGCACAGAGTGAAGAAAAGATCGACTTTGTGTTTTCTCTGTGGCCTCTGTGACTCTGTGGCCAATTTGTATGCCAATCAGCACAGACAGAATTCGAGCTGACATCCAAGCCATCGCGCGTTTCACTGATACGCCTGGCGCGGGTGCCTCTCGTCCCACCTTCTCAAACTCCTGGCGGCAGGCTCGCGACTATGTGATTGACCAGGCGCAACGCGCCGGCTGCGCCGTTCGCATCGACGCGTTCGGAAACGTTCATGTCCGGCCACAAAAGCTGGCTTGGGATGCACCGGCCTGGTTGTGCGGCTCGCATATCGATTCGGTCCCGCACGGCGGAGATTACGACGGTGTAACCGGCATCGTCGTGCCACTGGAGATTTTACGAGCGGACAATTCCGTTCCGCTGGAGTTGATTATTTTCGCGGAGGAAGAAGGGACGACTTTCGGCCTGGGTATGCTCGGCAGCCGGGCGTGGGTGGGTGATCTCTCATCCGAGAAGCTCGCGGAAATCCGCAATAAATCAGGTGAAAACTATCTTCAGGCCGGCGCGAAGCATGGCGTGGACGCAAATGCTTTTGAGCGTGATCGCCTGGTCGCTTCACATTATCGCGGGTTGATTGAGGTGCATATCGAGCAAGGGCCGGGCATGTGGAATAAGGATCAGCGGATCGCAATCGTTCGCGCCATCGCCGGGCGAAAACAATACCACTGCACGCTGCGCGGCGTGGCCAACCACGCCGGATCGACTTCGATGCACGACCGCAAGGATGCGCTGGTCGGCGCGGCGACGTTGATTTTGCAATACGAAGGACTAGCACGCGGCATTCTCACTGAGGCGGTGATGACGGTTGGCAAAATCATCTGCAAGCCGAACGCGGTCAATGTCATTCCCGATGAAGTCGAATTCACCATCGATTTTCGCGCGCCGGACAATGAGGTTCTGGCAGATGGCCATCAGCGCATTCTCGATCAATCGCACGCGGTGGCCACCAAGCGCGGTCTGACGATTGACATCATTCAAACCGAGGATCAATCGGCCGTGGCAATGGATTCGACGATTTGCGGGACACTCATGGAAAAAGCGACAAAACATCTGGGAACGGCTGCGTCCTCGGCAATCAGCGGTGCCTTGCACGATTCGGCAATTCTCGCGCCGCATCTTCCTACGGCGATGTTGTTTGTGCCCAGCAAAGACGGCATTAGCCACAATCCGGCGGAGTTCAGTCGCGTTGAGGATATCGCGCTGGCCGCGAAGATTGTTTACGATACGGTGAAGTGAATTCGCGAAGTGAATTTGTAAATGAAGACGACGCTCGAACAACTCAATCAGGCCGATCAGAGCAGTTTCGTCAAAGTCTGCGGCCCGCTGTTCGAGCATTCGCCGTGGATCGCCGAGAGGACTTATGCAAAGCGACCGTTTGCGACGATCGAGGCGATTCACGCGGCGCTGGTGCAAACAGTGCGAGACGCGACGATTGATGAGCAAGTGAAATTGATCGCGTCGCACCCTGATCTGGTCGGACGATTAGCGAAAGAGGGCAGGCTGACGAATGAATCGACTCGCGAGCAGGCGGCGGCAGGCTTGGGGAAAATTTCCGCGGAGGAAATCCTGCAATTTGAGCAATTTAACGCCGAATATCGCGGCAAATTCGATTTTCCCTTTGTGATCTGCGCCCGCGAGAATAAAAAGGAAGCGATCCTGGCAGCGTTTCCAGTGCGACTGCTAAACAGCCGCGAGCGTGAAATCGAAACCGCGCTGACAGAAATCGCCAAGATCGCGCGGCTGCGATTGATCGACGCGGTATCGGAGTAATGAAGCAGATGGCCATTCTTACAGAAAATTCGTACGGCAAATCCGGCGTGAAGCTCACCAAAGTCTCTCGCCGGGGCGATGTGCACGAAGTGAAGCAACTCGAAGTCGCCATCGCCTTGCGTGGCGAATTCACAAAATGCTACACCGAAGGCGACAATAGCATGGTCGTGCCGACCGACACGATGAAGAACACCGTGTACGCGCTGGCAAAAAAGAACGAATTCGACAGCATCGAATTTTTCGCCAAAATTCTCGGTAAGCATTTCGTGGACGAGTTTTCACACGTTGCTTCCGCGACGATCGAAATTCAGGAAACGTTGTGGAATCGAATGGTGATCAACGGCAAATCGCATGAGCATTCTTTCGTCGGCGGAAACGATGAGAAGCGAACGTGCAAAGTAGTGGCGTCGCGCGGCGCGATTCATGTCCAAGGCGGCATCTCCGGGCTGGCGGTGTTGAAGACCACGCGATCCGGTTTTGTGAATTATATCAAGGATCAATACACCACGCTTAAAGAGACGACCGATCGCATCTTCGCAACGACAGTCAATGCGACATGGAACTTTCCTTCCGCCGATGCTGGTTTTAACGGTTGCCACAAGACAATTCGCGATGCGATTGTGAATGTCTTCGCCGCGCACGACAGCCTTGCCGTTCAACAAACGCTTTATGCGATGGGGGAAGCAGCCTTGGCCGCCTGCAAAGAAATCGACGAGATCAGTTTTGTGATGCCCAACCAGCACCATCTTCTGATCAATCTTCAGCCGTTCGGGATGGAGAACTCAAACGAAATTTTTGTGCCTACCACCGAGCCATTTGGAATGATCGCCGGAACAATTCGTAGAAAATAATCATGGCCAAACTTTCCACCCATGTTCTGGACACCGCCCATGGCCGCCCCGCTGGGGGGATGAAAATCGATTTCTTCAAAGTCGAGCAAGCGGGCAATGTGCTGATTAAAACCGTAACCACAAACAAAGATGGACGAACGGATCAGCCTTTATTGGAAGGCAATCTCACTGCCGGCACTTACGAACTGCTTTTTCATGTGGGCGATTTTTTCAGACAGTCCGGCGATCAAATAACTCAACCGCCCTTTCTCGATGTCGTGCCGATTCGATTCGGGATCGCCGATACAAACGCCAACTATCATGTCCCCCTGCTGGTTTCGCCGTGGTCGTATTCGACGTATCGAGGGAGCTAGCACGATGCTCGATTTAATCATTCGGAACGGAAGCATCGTTCGCGCGACAGGCGTGTCAACCGAAAGCATCGGCGTCAGTGACGGCAAAATCGTCGAGATTGCTGCGGAAATTTCCGGCGATGCGAAAGAGAACATCGATGCAGCCGGCCTGCATGTCTTCCCGGGCCTGATCGATTCTCATGTTCATTTCAATGAGCCGGGGCGAACCGAATGGGAAGGATTCGCGACCGGCTCCAGCGCATTGGCGGCAGGCGGCGGGACGTGTTTTTTTGATATGCCCTTGAACTCTTCACCGCCGGTATTGGATGGCGAATCATTCGATCTCAAGCGAGTCGCGGCCGAGAAATCGAGCATCACCGATTTCGCTTTGTGGGGCGGATTAACGCCGACCAATCTTGATCGCATGGAAGAACTCGCCGAGCGGGGTGTCATCGGATTCAAAGCATTCATGTCCGGCTCGGGCATTGATGATTTCGAGCGGGCCGACGATCTGACGCTTTATCGCGGCATGAAAAAAGCCAAGCAACTTGGGCTGCCCGTCGCCGTGCATGCCGAGAGCGATGCGATGACGGCGATGCTTTCCGCGGAATTCATCCAGGCTGGCAAAAAGTCGATCGCGGATTATCTCGCGTCGCGTCCGATCGTCGCCGAGGTTGAAGCGACGCAGCGCGCGATCATTCTGGCCGAAGAGACCGGCTGCAAACTGCACATCGTTCACGTAAGCAATTCACGCTGCGTGGAATTGGTTCGCCGAAGTGTCGCGTCGGACGAATCGGACACCACTTGCGAAACGTGTCCGCATTATTTGATTCTGAATCAGTTTGACGTACATCGACTGGGTGCCCCCGCTAAATGCGCCCCGCCGCTACGTTCGCCTGGCGAGAACGATGAGATGTGGCAGGACTTGGCCGCGGGGAAATTCGCGTTCGTCGCCTCCGATCATTCTCCCGCCCCGCCGACCATGAAAACCGGCGACGACTTTTTCGCGATCTGGGGCGGTATCGCAGGCGTGCAATCGACATTATCGATTTTGCTCAGCCGAGGGCCGTCGCTACCCCTTCAGCAAGTTGCCGCGCTCACGGCAACCAACGTCGCCAAGCGTTATGCGATTCCTCGCAAGGGGTCGATTGAACTCGGCTTTGACGCCGACTTTGCATTGGTCAACGTCGCCGCGTGCTATGAACTTCGGCGAGAGCATCTGCTCGATCGGCACAAGCTCAGCCCCTACGTTGGACGAACGTTTCACGGATTGGTGAGAAGCACGATCTCACGCGGACGAACTGTTTTTAAGGATGGCAAGATCACCGCACCGCCGATGGGGAGATTGGTGATAGCGCAGCGGAAATAACAGACGCGAAATCGCAAGCGAGCTTTGCATGCCGGTTGGCGATCCGCGTCGCTTGCGATTTCGCGTCTTTTGTGAGGAATATGCCCGATCAGATCATCCGATCCCCGATTCTAAATCCCCGCGCCGATGGCACGGTGGAATTTTTGCGCGACGGCGTCATCCACGCCGACAGCACAAATCGCATCGCGTTCGTCGGGAACTGGAATGAACTCGCCGCCTGTTTAGGACCATCAGCGAATGTTCAGAAATCCCATGGAATTATTCTTCCACCGCTGCTCGACAATCACATTCACATTCCCCAGCATCCGATTCGGGGGCGATTCATGGAAGGTGTCGAGGCCAATCCCCCAAACGGCAGGTTGATGGCAGGACTAAATCGAAATGTATTCCCTGCCGAAGCAAAATGCGTCGATCGTGAATATACCCAACGAATCGTGCAAGATTTTTTAGATGACACGCTCGCCAAGGGTGTAATCGGCGGCGCCGCCTACATGACCGTCCACACTGACGCTTGCGCCATCGCGCTGGAAATGCTCCCCCCCACCTGGCACGTCGGGCTGGTGATGATGAACCGCGAGCCGGCTTATCTGCGAACTGACGAACCGAATATCGAGCGCGATATCCGCCGCCTCTCCGAGCGATTCGGAAATCGATTTATTGTCACCGATCGTTTTGCCGTCGCCGTCACATCGGAACTGCGGACCCGCGCATCAAAACTAGCGCGCGAACTCGATCTTCGGATGCAAACGCATCTCAACGAACAGCGGCGTGAAAAGCATCTTGTCGAAGAAATCCTTTACCCCGACGCCGACTCCTACACCGACGTCTATCGCCGCGACGGGCTTCTGGAACGCCGGCCCATCCTCGCCCATTGCGTTCAAAATCGTGATGAGGAATTCGCGATGATCCGCGATTTTGGCGGAAGCATTGCTCACTGCCCAACCTCCAACACGTTGCTCGGCTCAGGCATCATGAAACTCGACAAAGTGATTTCAAATGATATCGATTACGCGATTTGCACCGATGTCGGTGCTTCGCCGACGACATCGATGCTGCATGAAATGTTGCAATATTTGAAAGTCCATCGCGGCCGATCCAACCGCGCCACGCCAACCGAGGCGCTCTATCGATCGACCCTTGCGCCATCGCGAATGCTGGGGCTGAATGATCTCGGCACGTTCGAAGTCGGCAAGCCACTTTCTTATATCGAAATCGCCTGCGACCCCGCGTCGCTGGATCAACCGACGGTGGATGATGTGATTCTTTCCGCCCTGCTTCAAACTTCATCGCGGGAACTAGATCAATTTCTCGTCGCCGAGAAAAAAGCTGCCCTGGATGCGCTCGAATTAGATGGGTTGGATGTGGGACCAAACCTGCAACTGCTGAATGACGACATTGAGCAAAGCCGCCGCCGAGTTGATGACAAAGTCATTCGTGTCGTGATGGACGGCGCGACGGTTTGGGAGAAGCAGGCCGTTCCCCCTCGGGCAGCTTCTTGAGATTGCGCACTTCCTGGGCGGTCAGCAGCCGAAACTCACCAATCGCGAGCTTATGCAAAGTCAGTGTGCCCATGCGCACGCGGGCGAGATCGCGAACCTTGTGTCCCACCCGCGCCAGCATCCGCCGGATCATCCGGTTGCGCGTCTCGCGGATAGTGATCTCCAGCACGCTCTGCTGCCGCGAGCGATGGGCAATCTTGATCTGCGTCCGCCCTGTCTTAAATCCCTTCCCCTGATGCGGGTCCGCCAGCCAAATCCCATTTCTCAATTCGTCCAGAACTTTTTCGGTGATATATCCATCGATCACCGCGCGATACATCTTGGGCACGCCATAGCGCGGGTGCGTCAGCCGATTGGTCAACTCGCCGTCGTTCGTCAGAAGCAGCAACCCGTGCGATTCCGCATCCAGCCTGCCCACCGGATAAACCCGCGGAAAATCCGGCGGCAACAAATCGATCGCCCGCGTCTGCTCGCCCTGCGAAACGTTGGTCGTATGCACGCCCTTGGGCTTATTCATCAGGATATAAATTCGCCGCTCGCTGGTTCGATCGCGCAGCTTGATCGATTCGCCGTCGATCGCCACTTTGTCTTTCGCGGGATCGATCATCACCGGCAGCGCGTAAACATCCTTGCCGTTCACCGAAACCCGCCCCTCCTGAATCATCTCTTCAATCGCGCGGCGCGAAGCAATCCCCGCGGCAGATAAGATTTTTTGAATGCGTTCTTTCACGCGGGGATTGTAGCGTTTTCCAAACGTTTAGCGACGCCGCTTGTGGCGTGTTTTTCGGAGGATTACGCAAAACTCACCGCAAGCGGCGTCGCTAAACCGCTCTATCCGTTTATTCCTTCAATTCGTAAACCGTCTTCCCCTCAGGATAGCAAATCAGCTCCACCGCATTCCCAAACGGATCGTGAATATAAATCCCCTTCGTCCCGTCTCGATGCTGATCGATCGGCGTTCCGCTCGATTTCGCCGCCGCGCCCAACTCCGCCTCACTCACCCGCACCGCCACATGAGGCGGATGCTGGCTCGGCGTCACCAGCGCCATCTTCTGCCCCCCAACATTCAGAAACGCCCACGTCTTATCCTGATACAACACCTCCGCCGCGAACTTCTCGCGATACCACTCAACGCTGGCGGCAATGTCATTGGACGGAACGGCAACGTGATCGAATGTCATAGTTCAATATTCTAGGTCGATATTGTGGTAGCAGAAAGAGCGGCAGAATCTTCGCGTTATTCTTCCGGGATAATCGCACTATTCTTGTAGCCGCGGGATCCCATGTACTCATGGGAGGTGACCCTGCGTCGCCTCTGTTCGATCGAAGATCGAAGGCGACGCAGGCGTCGCGGCTACAGGTTTCATCCACCCCTCACCGGCGGACGGTTCCACGGAAATCGGTGGTATCGATAATCCGCCCGGTTTGCGTGTCATATCGCAACTGCATGAACGACCCATCGACGCTCCCTTTGTCGTCATACAACTGCGCCCGCACGCGATCGTTGCCGTGGGCCGTCAGGATATGCGTGCCGGGATCGAAATCGACCGCCGAGCAAAAGAAGTGGATCGGAGCGGATGTAAATTCCACCTGGCCGGAAGCATTCACATGCTTCAGCCGCATCTTCTCCTGCGCCGGCGATGAATCACCCGACTTGGCCGCCGGCGCGCTGATCGGCTGCGTCGTCGGCACTGGCTCCATATCCGCGGTGATCTGCTGCGCGTTCAGCGTAAACGGCTTGCTGTCGCCGCTGGATTCATGCACGATATGAACATCCCCGCTCATGGTCATGCGATGCACATTGTCGTCGTAGCGCAGCTCCTTACTCCATTCAAAAGCGGTCGGGCCGTGCATATCGCTGCCGGGGTTGGAATCGGTCGATGACGCGAGCGACGGCGACGACTTGCTCTCATCCTGCAACAGCATCTGTCCCGCCGCCGGCACCAGGAATGTTTTATCCTGCATGTCGTACTGCACGACAGGCCCCTGCAGCAGCATCCGCCGAAGCAGTTTCCCTTTTTCGTCGTTCAGTACCGATTTCAACTGCACGTTGTCATACAGAAACACAGTCTTGACGACTTTATCTTTGAAGAAATCGCTGTTGCCAAAGCTGGACATCATGTTCGTGGATGAGTCCTTACCCTTTTTCACCTTCTGCGTCGTAGGCCGAGTCGTCGCTTTCGGATCGTCCATCAATGTGAGTTTCAGCCGATCGCTAGTGGCAGTATTCATCGCGCCGTCGGAAGTCTTGGCGGCAATATTGATCTTCTGTGTAATGTCCACCAGATTCAGATCGCCGTTGGCGGAAAGATTGCCACCCCAACCGATGTCGATCGGCTGCGGTTTTTTGTCCTTCGCATCAGGCGCCGGCTGCTGCACCGCATGTACCGTGCCCGCGCCTGTCACCGACGCGTGGTTGGTATCCGGATAAAATGTAATCACCGGCCCCATCAAAACATCATCTTTCTGCTTCACTATTGCGTTCGGCTCGCCCACAAGCGTCACTGTCCGCTTGCCATCTTCAGTCACCATCGAAAGCGAATCCGCCTTCGCCGCGTTGCCGTCCGCGGTCGTCATTTGCACATCCTGCTGGGCGGACATCGTCTCCACCACGATCGAAGATGTATCAAGCTTCGTCGGATCGGCAGGCTGGGTTGATGGCT
The DNA here is from genome assembly GCA_036265245.1 of Tepidisphaeraceae bacterium. GTDB lineage: Bacteria > Planctomycetota > Phycisphaerae > Tepidisphaerales > Tepidisphaeraceae > DATAPK01. Next base: position 12,482 of record DATAPK010000545.1, read on the forward strand.
TGGTCGTCGGCGTAAACGTCAGGGCAAGCTGCCCGCACTTCAAATCCTGTTGATCGTCAAATGCATGCACCTCTCCATCCGCGTTCATCGAGCGGGCGTAGATCTTGTTGTTCTGATCCTTCGCGGTCTCCAGCGTCAGGTGCGAGCAGGACAACGTCTCGTTCTTTTGCTCGTTGATGATGACGTAGTGAACCTTCCCCTCTGCATCCATCGTCTTGAGCTGCGTTTCATTGCCCGGCCCCGATGAGCCGGGCGCCGCGGGTCGTGTCGTCGGCACCTGCTCAAACGCCAGCTCAAGCGAATCGCTTCGCCCCTTCACCTGCGGATGATCGACAATGACATCGCCTTCCAGCTCCGCCTTGTCGATC
>DATAPK010000546.1:0-10003 GCA_036265245.1 Tepidisphaeraceae bacterium
TGAATGACAACGCGTTCTCAACCACCAGGCAGACATTTTTTTCGCCGGCATAATCTCCCAGCGGCATGAGCCAATCGCCCAGCGAGATCGCCGCGCTCGATCGATTCTGTCCGGGCCGAACCGTCGCATCAAAAATCTTCACCCTGTCGCACCCTAGTTCCGCCGCGGTGTCGATAAACTTCCGGCAATCGCCCGCCAGCCGTGCGTCCGCTTTTTTCTTTCCCGTCATCGCAATCGAGCTCGCCAAACACGCGATCTCAACTCCCGCGAGCTTAAACAGGCTGCGCAATTTCTTCGGATCGGTCAGAAACACATTCGCGGATGTAAGAATGGATTCGTTCAAGAACCCGCGAATCTCCACGCCCTCGTAGCCGTACTCTTTGGCCCGGTTGGCGATGGTTTCAAAATCCCAGGTTGGACATGCCAGCGTGCTGAAAGCGAAGTGCATGGGGAGACATAATAGAAGAAAGAATCCTGGACGCCAAACCCAGGCCTGTTTATCCCCAATGCCCCCCGGGGTGATAACAATCTAATTTTCACCCGAGTTATAAGCCATTTCATCGATTTTCGTAAAGGCGAAGCACCCCTTGGTCGAAGGCAAGAGTGGCATATTAAGCGCAGGCCATTTGTTGGTCTGACCTTTTTTACCTGGAGTTGGGAACGAAAACGTCGCCACGTCAAAGAGGTGCAGCATGAAGAAGACAGGTTTCATCAGCGCAACTATTCTGATCGTCGCCATTTCAGCTTTTGTATTCCTGCATCGCGATAGCGGCCCAGCAACGTCGGCGGCCAAAGAAGTCGCCGTTTCTGGCCAAACAAATTCGCAATCACCCGCGATTGCCCAGAACCGCTCCGCCGCAGTGGGCTGGAGCGTGGCCGACGATCCCAGGCAGGCTGTCCATGATGCCGTCGCCAGCATGCGCGCTCATTTGAACGGCAAGCAGCCCACCTTTGCATTGGCCTCTTTCACCGTGGGATATGACCGCGTTGCCACGATCGCAGCGCTGCGTTCCGAGCTTGGGCCCGATGTGCGCATTCATGGCTGCACCTCCGTCAACGGCGTGATGACCAACGAAGGCCTGCATCGCGGCAATGTCGGCGCGGTGGGTGTGCTCGGCGTCGCCAACGAAGACGTGAAATTCGGCGTCGGCGATGTCGATCCCGATAAATTCCCCTCGCTCGAAGAAGCCGGCAAAAGCTGCATCCAGCAGGCGATCGCCGACGCCGGCCATCAGCCTGGCGACCGCCCGAATCTCATCCTCTTCACCGCCTCCATGCGTCGCGGCGGCGAGATGAAGATGCTCGACGGTATCGCCGATGTCGTCGGCTCGGATGTGCCCGTCCTCGGCGGAAACGCCGGCGACGAAAAATTCGACCGAACCTGGACTCAGTTCACCCAGAAAAATATGTATCACGAGGGCTTGGTCCTCACCGTCGTCTATTCAAAGAAGAAGGTCGGCTGGGCTTTTGAATCTGGCTTCCACATCACCGACAAAACCGGCATCGTCACCAAGTCCGACGGCCAAACCCTTTACGAAATCGATCATCGCCCCGCCCTCGATGTCTACAACGAATGGACCAACGGCGCGTTGATGGATTACATCAACAAGAAGGGCCACTACGACATCGCAGGTTTCACGGCGCAGTATCCGCTGTGCGTGGTGATGCACGGCCCCAGCGGCCAAGTGGGTTATATGACCGCCCACCCGGTTCCCAAGGAAGCGGACATGGGCCCCAAGACCGTTCCGGTTTACGCGCTGGTCGAGCAGGGAAGCCGCATTCAGTTGTTCAATGGAACCTGGCAGACGCTTCTCAATCGCGCCGAGCTCGCGCCCGCCAACTCGCTGATTCGCGGCGATATTTCCCGCGACAATGGAATGTTCGGCGCCCTCTTCTTCTGCTCGGGTGCCTTTTATTGCATCCCCGCGGATGAGCGACCCAAGATTCCCATGATCGTGGACAACGCCATGGGCGATATTCCTTTCCTCGGAATCTTCACCGTCGGCGAGCAGGGTTACATCCCCGGCGTGCGTAACGTCAGCGCGAATCTCGTCGAGTCGATGGTCACCGTCGGCAACGATTGAGAAACCCGCTCAGGCCGCTGGATAGAGTAGAAAATGCGTATCGGTTTGTTCAGTAAAATCTTCGTGGCAGTTCTTGCGTTGGTGATCTTCACCGACGCAATCCTGCTTGGACAGATTCTGCGCGAGCAAACCCAAAAGCTGCATGAACGCATCATCGAACACAATCGCGTGCTCGCGCACCTGACCGCACGCAATATCGAAACCGGCTTCAGCACCGAGCAGATGCCCTATGAAATGCTCAGCGACCTGGTCCGCGTGAACGATGCGATCTTCTGGCTTGTCGTGCGCCCCGACGGCACGATCCACAGCTCCAATGAAATCAAATATTGGGCCAAGCCAATCTCCAATGTCTCGCCCGAACTCAGCGGAGCGGTTGGAGCCGAACACCAGCGGATCATCTCTCTGCCCGGCAATCTCGACGTGCTCGTCGAGCCGATGAAAATCAAAGAGCACAACGTCCCCTATGTCTTTTGCCTCGCCTTCTCGACTCAGGAAGTCGTCCAACTCCAGCATCGGATGATTTTTCAGACGTTGTGGATCAGCTCGGCATTGATCGTGGCGCTGGGCGTTTTCTTTTATCTCTATCTTTCCAGCGTGCTGATGCGTCCGTTGCGCCGAATGATCGAATCCACGCAAGCCGTCGCCGCCGGCGAATGGTCGCATCGCGTCGCCCTGAAGCAGCACGACGAGCTCGGCCAGCTTTCCCGGTCGTTCGACAAAATGACCGAAGATCTCCAGAACACCACTGTCTCCAAGCAATACGTCGACAACGTGATCCGCGGCATGATCGATCCGCTGATCCTGCTCGATCCCGAGGGACATATTTGTTCGGTGAACGAAGCCGTCTGCACGCTGCTCGGATACTCCGAGCTTGAATTGGTCGGCAAGCCGATCCAGCTAATCGGCTGCGAGGAAGCCATCCGCGCGATTCAGGACAATTCGACAACCTCGGAAGGAATTCACAAGGATATTCAAAACGTCGAGACGACTTATACCGCGAAAACCGGTTGCAAAATCCCGGTTCTCTTCGGCGCCTCGGTGATGGCCGATTCATCAGGCAAAATCCAGAGCATCATCTGCACCGCCAAGGACATCACCGATCGCAAACGCATGGAAGAGCAGCTTCGCACGGCGACCGCGGCGTCGGAGCAGGCAAATCGTTCCAAGAGCGAATTTCTCGCCAACATGAGCCACGAAATCCGCACGCCGATGACTGCGATTCTCGGCTTCGCCGACGTGCTCCTTTCCCCCGATGCTGCCCCGGAAGATCGCGTCAACAACATCCAGACCATTCGACGCAACGGCGAGCACCTGCTCACGATCATCAACGACATTCTCGATCTCTCCAAAATTGAAGCAGGCCGCATGGAAGTGGAAAGCATTGCCTGCTCTGTCGTGCAGGTGGTCATGGATGTGCAAAGCCTCATGCGCGTGCGCGCCACCGGGAAAAATCTCTCGCTCGATGTCGATTTCCGCTTTCCGCTGCCCAAACAGATCAATTCCGACCCGGTTCGTCTTCGTCAGATCGTGATGAACCTGGTCGGCAACGCCATCAAGTTCACCGAAAAAGGCGGCGTGAAAATCGTCGTCCGCAGCGATACCGCCGATCACCCTTCCCCGCGCATCCATATCGATGTGATCGATGCCGGCATTGGAATGACACACGAGCAGTTGGGCAAATTGTTCCAACCCTTTGTGCAGGCAGATTCGTCAACCAGCCGCCGCTTTGGCGGAACCGGATTGGGTCTGACCATCTCCAGACGCCTCGCCCAAATGCTCGGCGGCGACATCGCCGTTAGCAGCGAATCGGGCAAAGGAAGCTGCTTCACCGCCAGCATCGGCATCAGCGCAATCGCCGACATCCAATGGGTCAATGACTTGGACGAATGTGCTTCTTCGTCCACAACTCAATCTCGTGCTCAACCGGAAGTCCACCGCATTGTTGGCCGAGTGTTGCTGGCCGAGGATGGCCCGGACAATCAGCGTTTGATCGGCATGCACCTGCGCCGCGCCGGCGCGGATCTGACGATCGTCGATAACGGGCAGTCCGCCATCGAGCAGGCACAAGCCGCCCTCCGTCAAGGCAATCCATTCGCTGTCATTCTCATGGACATGCAGATGCCGATCCTCGACGGCTACGATGCCACCGCCAAGCTGCGCCGCGAAGGATATATTTTGCCCATCATCGCCCTCACCGCGCACGCGATGGCCAGCGACAAGGAAAAGTGCCTGTCTTCAGGCTGCAACGACTATCTCTCCAAGCCAATCGACCGCGCCGCCCTGATCCAAACCGTTGCTTCCTACGCGAGCCAAAGCCAATCTCTCTCCGCCCCCGCTGCCTGAGCTTCTAAAAGTAGCCGCGACGTCTGCGTCGCCTCTCCCATTCGTCATCAAATCCGCGCCGCCGGCACCATAGCTACAGCCTTAGTTCCCAACGTCGCCACGGCGTCCGATATCCCCCTGCAATTTCCACAAACATTATCACCTGCGGTGCTCCCTTAAATGCCTATCCCAAATAACCGACACAATCCATATCGACGTGCGTTGCGTCGGTGAATGGACAGCAAGTTGCGGGATTTCATTTCTTTGCCCGCTGGGTCTGGAGGGAAAATGAGCATCGCTTCATCTCTGTCACCGCGTCTTTGGACAAAATTCGCCGGCATCTGCGCGTTGAGCGCGCTAACCCTGGCATACACGCCGATCGTCCGTGCCCAGGATGCTGCGCCGGATGATATGGGCGATGTTTCGCCCGTGGATGCCGACAGCCTCAGCGCCGCCGACACCGGCTTCGCTGCCGGCGAACCTGGCCCGCGCACGCAGCCTTATCAGGTCCTTCCTGAAACGCCCCCTCCTCCCACGCCCGGCGACTGGTACAGCCAATGGCAAAACTGGAAATCCGATCTACAGAAAAAAACCGGAACCAGCTTCGAGTTGTATCTGAACCCCGCCGAGCAGATCGTCGCCTCGGGCCCGGCCCAGGGCGTCAATCGCGGCGTGCTCTGGTTCAACTTCCACCTCGAGCAAACTCTCTGGCAAGGCGCTCGACTCGTCACCAACACGCGCGGCGGAAAAGGTGACGGCCTGAACCGATACGTCGACAGCTTGTTCAATTTCAATCAGCACCAGGGCGAGCATTCCCGCATCTACATCTCGCATCTTTTCCTCGAACAAAAACTATTTAACGATCAACTCACGCTGCAAGCCGGGAAAATGGATCTGCTCGACAATTTCGATGCCAACGAGGTCGGCGGGTGGAACTTCGCGCCATACGGATTCGCGCGCAATCCCAGCATCCCCGCGCCGTATCATGCGATCGGCGCCAATGTGCGGTGGGATCCGACCAAATGGCTCTATATGCAAGCCGGCATTGCTGATGCAGCCGGTGATTCGGCCGAGACTGGTGTGAACACCACTTTCCGCGACGAAGAACCTTATTTCAGCATTTATGAAATCGGCCTTCAGCCCAAGTTCATGGGTCGCCCCGGTACGTATCGCTTCATCTTCTGGAACAACAGCGGCGACGTCGCCCGCTTCGATGGCCACGGCGTGGAAGACGGCGACAACGGTGTCGACATCAGCTTCGACCAGCAGGTGACCGATCACCTGGGATTATTTGCCCGATATGGTTTCTCCAATCCTCTGGTGCGCAAGATGCACCATTTCATCAGCGTCGGCGGCACCTACGCGGGCCCGATCCCAGGCCGCAAGGACGATACCCTTGGCTTCGGTGTCTCACACGCCATTCTCAGCCACGACTATCGCGAAGCCAACGATCTGTCTGCCACCGAAACTCAGTTTGACGTTTATTACAAGATTCAGGTCCAGCCTTGGATCACCGTCGCGCCCGATGTACAGGTGGTTCTGAACCCCGATCAGGACACCAGCAAGAGCAGCGCGGTCATCGCCGGCGTCTACGTTGAAATGCACTTCTAAAGACGAAACCGCACCTACGGGATTGTCAGGGCGGACAATCCCGAGGTGCGATACGCCTATTCTCTCTCTTCCCCCGGCGTGTTAAAATTTTGCCCAGGTGATCCCCGCGCCCGCGTCGGCGCGGATGACTCACACTCTTCAAGACCGGAGGAATCTCATGCGGCGATTCACAAAACATCTGGCGATCTTGGCGTTACTGGGCTGGGCACTGGCAATCGCAGGCGTCGCTTACGCGGCAGCGGCAGCGAAGAAATATCAGGTCACCGGCGTCGTCACGAGCGTGACCGACAGCGTCATCGTCGTCCAAAAGCCCAATGACGAGAAGTGGGAGATCGATCGCGACAGCGACACCAAAACCACCGGCGATCTTAAGGTTGGCGCGAAGGTCACCATCGAATACCGAATGACCGCCGCCAGCATTACTGTAAAATAACGTGGTTTCATCGAAAAGCAGACGGCCACGAATCGCATGGATAGCCTGATTTGACCTTGCCATCCATGTGATTCGTGGCTGATTATTGTAAACACCCTTCTTTGGGCGGGGTTGATATAATGTTGGCTTAGTCGGGCAACCATTTTGGGGCAAAGTAATGATCCATCCACTTGAACCGCGGCGATTTCTGTCGGCTACCTTGACCGGGCAATTTTTAAGCGTCGTTGGGACCGCCGGCGACGACCACATCGTCATAGAAGACGTATCAACTCGTATCCCGAACCATGGTTTTCAAGACAATATTGTTGTCACCATCAACGGCGTTAGCGCGGGCACGTTCCTGCAGTCGAGTATTCAATCGATCGAGGTCAACAGCTTGGCCGGCAACGATCACATCGAACTCAGCGCGATCGATAACAGTGCCACCCTCGAAGGCGGCGCGGGCAACGATACGATTGTCGGAGGCGGCGCATTCGTCACGCTCATCGGCGGAAACGGAAACGATGTCCTGATTGGCGGCGATGGAGATGATCTTCTTTCCGGCGGCGCAGGACGTGACAAACTCATGGGCGAGGCCGGCAATGACACGCTCGTGGGCGGCGCGGGGAACGATGGGCTTTCCGGCGGCAGCGGCGCTGACCAATTCTCCGGCGGCAGCGGGATCGACACGGCCGATTACTCCGACCAGCATGACGACGAACTCATCGTTCTGGGCAATGTGATTCTTCCACCGGATTGGGCACGCGATCCGGCTGTCTTTCCAGGTCAAACACCCAAAGCACCGCCGAAAGGTCCGGCCAAGCCTTATCCCAGCTTCGATCCAATGACCCTTCATGGCTGCGGCTATCTGGAAGGCGATCAGATCAGCGCCGATGTCGAGAACGCGATCGGCGGCAGTGGAAACGATGTGATTTGGGGAAGCGATGCAAGCAATACATTGCTCGGCAACGCCGGCAATGATTCCATTTATGGCGGCGCGAAAAACGATGCGCTCTACGGCGGCGACGGCAACGATCAACTCTTTGCCGCCGACGAGCGGGATGGCGAACCGTTCGTTGCGAATCCCGGAGATCCGTTTCCCGGCCGAGACCGCGTCAACGGCGGCGGCGGACATGATTTCGCACAGATCGATGCGCGCGATCAACTTGTCAAGATCGAAGGCTCGGAAACACTTCCCTTCCTTTTTAGCTGAACACTGTTTGTCCTTCATATCTCGTGGTGAACGAGAGCGATCCGCCGTATCATCGCCGTGGTGCTGGATCGATCGGCTGATGAAACTGGCGGCGACACACGGCGTGGTGCGTTGCTTTGGCGATTGGCGTTGGTCATCGCCGTCCTTATCTCCTTCGCGCCGCTCTACACCGCGGATTTCACGCAGTGGGATGATCGATACAACATTGTCGAAAATCCGCGTCTGAATCCCCCTACCTGGGCCGGGGTTGCATATCACTGGACGCACACCGCTTACGATCTTTATATCCCGGTGACGTATACCGCGTGGGCTGGGTTGGCGTGGTTGGGTTATGTCGCCGAGCCAGATGCGGCCGGGTCGCATCTCAATCCGTATCTTTTTCACGCCGCCAACGTGCTGCTTCACGCTGGGGCGACGCTGCTGGTGTTTGAGATTCTGCGCCGGCTGTTCCGTCGCGATCTCGCCGCCGCCTGTGGTGCGTTGGTTTTCGCGCTGCATCCGGTTCAGGTGGAGGCGGTCGGCTGGGTCGCGGGATTCAAGGATGTTTTGGCAGGCTTCCTGTCGCTCGCCGCGATCGTGTTTTATCTCGACGAAGAAACGACAAAATCGCAGCCAATCAAGTTCGCCGCCGCAGTGTTTCTCTTTATCCTCGCGATACTTTCCAAGCCGATCGCGATGGTTGTTCCTGTGATCGCATTGTCGCTCGATGTGATTCTTCATCGCAGGCCCATCAAACAATCTTTTTTGCGGTTCGGGATCTGGCTTCCTCTCTCGATTGCATGTGCGGTGATGTCCAAACTTGTTCAGCCGGCGAAATATGATTTCGTGCTGGTTCCCTTCATCGATCGCCCATTCATCGCCGGCGATGCGCTGGCTTATTATTTCTACAAACTTATTTGGCCCGCGCATCTGGGCTTGGATTACGGCCGCTCGCCACATCAAACGCTTACGTCGGGGCAACCTTATTTCACATGGATTATTCCTTTCGTCATCGCCGTGCTTCTTTGGATGAAGCGGCGCACCTGGCCGACACTTGCGGCGGGCGGGGCGATTTTTCTGATGGCACTCGCGCCGCTTCTGGGGTTCGCATCGTTCGATTTTCAACTCTACTCCACGGTTGCGGATCATTATCTTTATCTGCCGATGCTCGGCGCTGCGGTTGTGCTCGCGTCGATCGCGCCGCGAAAAGCAAATGGTGTCTATCTCAGCATCTGGTTCTCCATCTGCTGCGTGCTGGCTGTTCTGACCTGGCGACAGGCGCGGGTTTGGGAGGATTCGACGACGTTGTTCACGCATGCGATTGAAGTGAATCCGAAGAGCTGGGCGTCGCATAGCAATCTTGCGCAGGCGATGCTGCGGAATGGGGAGTATGAGTCGGCTGAGCGGGAATGCAGGATCGCGCTGGCGCAGCATCCGGGGCATTTGTCCACTTACTCCGACCTGGGGAATTGCCTGCGGGTTCTGCACAAGCCGGAGCAGGCGATGGCGGATTATCGGGAGGCGTTGCGGTATTTGGATGCCAAAGATCCGGCGGCGTGGGTGGCGATGGGGAATCTTTTGCAGGCAGCGGAAAAGCCGCGGGAGGCGGCGGAGGCGCTGCGCCGGGCGGCTGACCTTGCGCCGGGCGATGCGGGGATTCGTACGAACCTGGCGGCGATCCTGGCGGAGCAGGGAGAGTTGCAGGAGGCGATCGATATCTATCAGGCGGCGCTGAGACTTAAGCCTGATTCGCCGGAGGCGCGGGCGGGGTTGGAGCAGGCGAAGAAGGCGTTGGCGGAGAAGGGGACGGGCAAGAGTGGGTGAGGAAGCGGACGATTTAGTTGAGACTGAACCCTCCTAGTTGAGATGATTTTTCGGCGGCGGGAAAGAATGGGAAATTTTGGGAAGTGAACCCTGCTGGGCCGTCGGGGCGAGGGGGGAAATCTCAATTACGGCGTCTTGTTGAGACGGTTTTTGGGAATCGTGCAGGATCGTGCATGGTCGTGCATTGAATTCCCGCGCCCCTGAAGGGGCGGGCTTTGTGATACGGTTTGCGAGGTTTTCAAAGAGCGCGCGTTGGGACAGAGGGACGCGCGAGCGGGTTGCTCAATGGTTACGGAGGCGTTGCGCGAAAAGGGTTGGGGCGGCGCGATTATTTTTGGGGGAAGTGGGTTGGCGGGGATTGGCGTGGTGAAATTATTTTTTTGGCGGGGGATTTTTGGGGTTGGGCGCGCTGCGCAGCGCGCCGTGGTGCCCAAAGCGGAACCGTAATAATCAGGCCACGATCAGATTAAGTCGATCAGGTTGCCGCTGCCTGGGTCGGTCGTTGGGTCGGTGGGTTGCGAGGGATCGACGGGTTGGGGATCGGCCGGGGGTAAGGGG
>DATAPK010000547.1:0-4735 GCA_036265245.1 Tepidisphaeraceae bacterium
CGACGCTTGTTCCATACTACGCCGCCGACGGCTCGCCAAACTTCAACACCGTCATGAAGCAAACCGGCCGAAATGTGCAGGATGCCACCGACGATCTCACCGGCAGCGGCCTTCCGGGAAACTGGGGCTCCAACGTCTATACCAAATACGATTACTCCGGCTACACCCAGTTCCTGCAAGCCACCACCGAATATGGATCTCAGTATTCCGTCTCCGCGCTCTTCACCTCCAAAGACACAATGAACGGCGGCCCCACCAAGCAAAATCTGGAGTTCACCAACAACATCTCGATGATCGAGTTTTATTCCGAGCATTACGGCAACTCGACCTACGACTACAAGCCCACGCAAGGAGCCAACAGCAGCAAGCTTTTCGGCCCATACGCCTTCCGTTTCACGCCGACCAATTCCGAAAACGGCGCTCAACTTTATTCCGATGCCGTCAACAGCATGCCGGCCCTTCAATCCGCCTACGACACCGACACGCAACTGATCAGCAACGGTTACGTCACCACCAACCAGCGCGGCAGTATTCAGTTCAACGTCACAAGCCCCGCCGGGTGGAGCAGCAACGTCAACAACAACACCGTTGTGCTTTCTGATCCGAATAAAAATTTTCAAACCACCGGCGCCGGCTATCAGTATTGGAATCAGTTATCGACCAGTGGGTCCTCATCGATATCGAATGTAGTGCCCGGAAATTATCGCGTCAGCCTATATCAATATGGCCAGTGGGGAGAAACACGTTACGACAATGTCCAGGTGAAGGGCAATCAGACCGCCGTCCCGCAGAATCTGAAATTCACGCCCGAAAATTTCGGCACGGCCGCGCCGATTTGGACGCTCGGCACGCCCGATCGCTCTTCACATGAATTCCTGAACGGCCACAACACCAGCGCCACCAACGGTGTGGTTGCCGGCGGCGACATCCGGCAATATCAGGGCGATTCTGATTTCTGGGCTGAAGAGCAGACGCTCGGAAATCCGGGCAAAGTCGTCTACTACGCCACCGCCGTCGGTTCCACGCCCGCCACCAACGATCCCAACAAATGGATCGCCAACCAGTGGCGAACGTTTAATCCCGGCTTATACGATGCTGCCAACAGCACCACAGACAATTACAGCAACACCGCGCCCGCCTACGTGCGCGACGCCGCCCACGGCGGCACAGGCGTCGGCCCCGGCAGCTATCACGGCTCGCCGTGGGAAGTCCATTTTACCACCACCGCCGCCCAGCGCGCGCTCGGCCAATTCGTGGTTCTCTCCATCGGGCTCTCTTCCGTCGAAGCCGCATTAACCGTAGTGTTTAACGGACATTCCGAAACCTGGAGCAACACTGGTGCAGCCGCCACCCCGATCAGCGTCAACACTGACGCCATGACCCGCAGCGGCGAAGCTGGAATTTATGAGTTTCTGGCCTTTCAATTCCCCACCAGCGATTTGCTCACCGCAACCAATGCCGACAACGTATTCACCTTCAGCGTCAACACCACCGACGGCGTGATGTACGATGCAATGCGAATGGAAATCACCAACACGTCCGCCGCCCCGAGCAGCACGAATTGGCACGATTACGAATTCATCACCAACACCGGCTCACAAATCGACGCCAGCGACTCGCTTGGCCTAACCACCACCGAGCAATTCGTCCCCGAGCCCACAAGCTTCGCATTATTAACGATCGCCGCGTTCTTCTTGTCCCACAATCATCGCCGCCCCAAACAATCTTAATGACCTGTTATCATCCAACTGAACTACGCGTCAGTTCCTTCGCTTGCGATTTCGCGTCCTTCTCCCAACTAGCGCAATCGCCCCTGCGCAAATCATCATTGTCCCGGGTTCCGGCAAACCCGGCGCCAAATTCACGCCCGTCGAAGTTGAAACGCCCGCGATATGCGAAACATTCCCGTTTCCCGCCGAATCCGAGCTATAGACGACCGTGAGATCGTTCCCATGGCCATACGACGACGCGACCGCAAGTCCACCTTGACTCAGATTCGTATACCCCGAACCCGTTTCGGCAAATTCAATATTCCCGCCGCCGCCTCGCGACGAATTAATCACAACCGCTCCCACATCCGCAATCGTCTGCGGCTTGGAAACCAGCATCGGCGTCTTCGACAATGACGGCGAAACATCATTCGCCACCGAGCTATTCCCACCCGATCGATTTCTGCCCGGCCCGCTCGATAAAAACATCCCGTCATCCCTGCTCATCTGCTTTCGACCATTCACCAAATTCGTTGCGATGTGATCCTGATGAATCACCGCATTCGCCACCGCATCAAAGTGTGAAGAACCTTGTGCCTGGAATATCTGCCGCGAATCATTCGCCACCACAAAACCCCGCATCGGCGATGAGTCAATGATCGTCTGACCACCCGCGCCTTCCATCGAATACGTGGGCTCAGCACCCCAATGCCAACTCTCATTCACCGGCAACAACTTCGGATCGCCAGCCAATGCCGTCGCCGCCGTTGGCTTTGTCTCGGTGGATTTCACATTGGAAGAAATCTGGAAATGGAACGTCTTCTGCCGCAGTGTCCGCCAGATCCATTCGATCGGATTTTCGCCGCCGATTTTAGGGATCGAGATCAGTTTTCGGTCGGTGACCAGCCCTAACCCGCTGCTCCCCAGCGCCAAGGCTGCGGCAAGGGCGGCGACCCGAATAGGCCTCTGCGCCGTCGCCAGCGTGATGGTTTGCAGCATCTGGCGCATCGCTACTGGCATGCCTGCGACCACCGGCGCCGGCTGTTGCGTCGCCGCCCGCAACACCGCCCCGACCACCGCCGCAGGCACCAACACGCCCAGCGCCGCTGTCAGCGTCGCCTCATTAAGCCGCACCCCTTGCCGGCTCAATCGCTCCGCCAACATCTTTCGCCCCCGATGCAGCCGCGTGCCAACCGCAGGCCTTGTGATCCTAAGTTCTTGTGCAATCAGCTCTAATGTCATCCCGCCGAAATAATGCAAGATCACCGCCAGCCGATATCGCTCGGGCAATTGATCGATTTCATCCCGAATCACCCCCGCGATAACGGCCGAATCGATTGGACTGTCCGTGTCAACGAGATGGATTTCGCTCCGCCTGGCCGCATCCTCTCGCCGTCGCCGCCGGGTGCGGGTTCGGACGATTTTCAACGCCTGCCGCCGCGCCACGCGTTTCAACCACGCCCCTGGCTGGGCGATCCGCAGGCCCGACTTAATCTCCATCGCCAGCGCTAAAAATACCATTTGCGACGCATCTTCCGCGTCATAAACATTGCCGGTTACCCGCCTGCACTCGCACAAAACCAGCGCAGCAAACCGGCGGACGATCTGCTCGAAATCCGCCGCCGAATTCGAAAGGCGGTAGATTTCCAGCAAATCGTCGCTTGTCTGTGGGTTCAATCGACAAATCTGCCCATCCACTGGCTGCATGTGTACTTACCCTTTCATAGACCCCGCAAAAGGCAAGCGTTTACAAAAAATAAGTTGGAAAACCCGAAGCCAAAACGAGATAGCAGCACCCCCCCAGGCAGGCCTGTTCAGTGGATTTCAAAATATGGTAAGCTATTTCCCTTCAAGCACGCAGGCTTGGCGGAAACGTGACTTTGGGGAATAAACCTGAGGCAAAGATCACAGAATAAGCTGCGTCCATTTCATGATTTCGTTTCATGGCTAAGCACGAATCGAAAATCATGGAAGAAGATTGTCAGATGAACGCAAATGCAAACGCATTGAATAGCGCCAGCACATTTGAAACATGGGCGCTCGACTATTACGAACCGGCTGCACTGAAGCATTACGACCAGATGATCGACTGGATGCTGAAGCAGCTCCATCCGCCTCCTGGGGCGACGGTGTTCGATGCGGGATGCGGCACGGGTGTGCATAGCATCCGTACCGCCAAAGCGGGCTTCGCGGTGCAGGCGATGGACATCTCGCATATCGCGCTGGAGATCGCGCGACGCAAAGCAGCCGAGGAGGGGGTGGCCAGTAAAGTGACGTTTGGGCAGGGCGACGTCACGCAGCTTCCATTCCCCGACGGTTGTTTTGATACGCTTTTCTGCTGGGGCGTTTTAAGCCATATCCCAAACGTGGATTCCGCGATGCGAGAATTGGTGCGCGTCGTGAAGCCCGGCGGGCGGCTGGCGATTCAGACTGTTAATGGCCGGGCGCTCGATCACAGGATCGAGAACACCGTCCGGTTTTTGTTTCGCAAACCGATTCCCGGCCTTACGCGAACGCGCTATGGTGCAGGAAGCTGGTGTGACATGGACGGGGGCAAGCTGTTCAACTGGCGGTTCAAACTAAACGCGATCTCCCAAGCCTTCGCGGATCTGGGGTGTAAACAAATCGCCCGACGCGCGTCGGAGCTGACCGAATTCCAGCGCCAAATCGGTGGGCCGCCGAGATGGTTCTTCCGCAAAGCGAACGACCTGTGGGCCGCTTTGAATCTCCCGGCGGGGCCGGCGATTACGAATATATTGGTGTTTGAGAAGAAGGCGTGAGGGGGATTGTTCAAATTAGTTGGATCGCGGCGATATTTTTCTTACGGGCCAATTGCAGGCGGATTCGCTTTTCAAAGGGATATTGCGGTTTTGGTTGAGACTGGAGGGTCGTCGTTGAGACGATTTGTGGCGGATGGGAAGTTTTGGGAAATTTTAGGAAATTGGCTCCATTTGTGGGTTGAATCGGCGGTTGGATTGTCAAAGAACACTTCGCCTTATTTTAGGTGGAGTCGCGTGGAAAAGGGC
>DATAPK010000548.1:0-12041 GCA_036265245.1 Tepidisphaeraceae bacterium
TCCCAATATTGCGGGAGAAACTGGGGGTCTAGAGGTCGCAAGTTCAAATCTTGTCGCCCCGATTTGACGGAATCGAAGTTTATCTTGACGATCCGTCTCCGTTCCCTCATTTCAATCGCGTACGCCTTACCTTGGTTTGAAGGGTGACTTAGACCGGGCAAAATATTAACTTCCAACGACCAACGCAGGGAAAGGACGTTTTTATTACGAAGACTTTCATTTCATCGTTTTGCCTTCACCGATCCGCCCGACCGCCGTCTGAATCCGCTTGGCCCGCGTTTCGGGGCGCTTGGCTTTGGCGATCCAGTTGACGTATTGCCACTTGCGGGCGGGCGTGAAGACGGCGTATTGCTTCGCCGCCTTGCTGCTTTTCTTCATCGCGGCGGCGAAGTCGGCGGGCAGTTTCGGATCCGGCGTGGCGGGTTTCATGCCGGCTTCATTCAAGGCGATCACCTGCTTGATCAGGTTCGCCATTTTCTTCGCCGGCGGGATTTCGGAGACCTTCGTGATCTTCCCGCCCGCCATGATGCCGTTTCCGAGGAGGCCATCAGGGTCGCTCAGGCCTCTGGATTTCCACAGCCCCCAACTGACGTGCGCCTTGTACGCCGCGAATCCGCCGACCGGGCCTTTGTAAACAAAGCACGGCACGCCCCACTTGATCGCCTCGTGGAGCTTCGGCGACGCCTGTTGAAAAATCCGCCGCAGTTTCACCAGGATCGCGCGGGTGATATCCGAGGCGCTGGCGATGTATTCGTCGACGTCTTTTGCTTTTCGCATCAGGTGCATTCTAACAAGATCACCCGCCACGAGCTTGGCCGGGATCAGTCACGCTCGTTATCATGACGAGCGTTATGCCCCCCGCCTCGACGCCTCACACTGATAAGCTATCCACTGACCTGCCGTGCCATCTTTGTGGATACGACCTCCGCGCCCATCCACAAGACGGAAAATGCCCGGAATGCGGGGCGTCGGTGGCGGAATCACGGCGATTGGCGGCGATCCCTATCCGCCCGGCCTGGCGAGATAGCGACCCGCGCTGGCGGCGGCGCATGCTGGCCGGGGCGTGGATTCTCGCGCTCCTGCCGCTTCTGCAGACATTGACCGCGTTTGAATGGACATCGGATCTGCACGTGCCGAATGTTTTCGGGTTCCCGGGCACGCTCCGCCTCGATGAGACTTTTCTATGTTCCATGTCAGTGTACGAGTCACTCATTTTCTGCATCGGCGTGGTGCTGCTCTTCTCGAAAGAGCGAGGGCGGCAATGCGCCCGCCTGGACTGGACGCGCCGCTGGGGCGTCGCATGCAGTTACATCGTGTTGCTGCTCAGCGCCGCGCCGATCCTCTTCATCTCCGCATTGGTGGTGGTAGGCATCGCAGCGCTTTTGCAAAGCATGCCCCTGAAATATCAACCCAAAGTGACTCACCTGTTCGTTCAAGTGGGCTGGGTATACCTTCATTATGGCCCGCAGCCAAACAACTACGCGGGCATCGTGCTCGTTGCGTTCTCGTCGATCGCCATTTTGTTCGCGTGCGTGCCGCTCTTCAACGCACTTCGCAGCAGCGGCCCGAAGTGGGTTGCGATGATCCTCCTTGCTCCGCTGGTCTCGTTCTCACTGACGAACCTTGCGCGAGCCGGCCTCTCTTGCCTCAGTATCTCAAGCCTGACGTCCGCCGAGGTTTTATCTCTGGAAGTATATTTTCGGCCATATCTGCTGGTAAGCTACTTCGCTGTTGTTCATCGATACCTGTATGTGCCGGGTTTTGAGCTTGGCGCATTTCTTGTGGAAGCCACGAAGTGGTGCATCGTCCTGGCAATCGCCATTTGGTTGAGCATCGTGCAACTCGCGGCATGGCGGCAAGGCAGGAAGACGAGCGGTGCCGGAAAAGAAAACAGGCGAGAAGAGATCAGGAACAGCCTCTAATTCCGTGGCGTCGGGGGAAAATCCTTTCCGATTTTGCCGAGCTTGGCCGGTGTCTGTCTTGATGGACATTACAAGATCGACATCCATAAACCAATCTGTTAGCATTTTGGGAATAGGAATAAGAGGGCTCATTCCTTTCAATTCATTTTTACTCCTGAGGAAACGTGAAATCATCAACTCTTATGTTGGCGGCGGTATTGGTGTCTCTCCTGATGGGCGCCACCGGGTGCAACAGTCTGACCATCGAGAACGTTCGCAAATTACAGATCGATCACACCACCGACGCGGAGATCAAGACTCTCTTCGGGGATCCCAAGACCTCTGAAACCTTCGATACCGACGGGGCCAAAGTCGCGGTGCGATATTTTCAGTATCAACTGGCGACGGATGTTGGTCCAGTCGCCTGGCTGAACTACTACATCCTGCATATTGAAACCAAGGACGGCGTGGCCAAGGGATATCTGTACGTCAGTGACGAAGGAAAAAACGCCACCGTTTTTGATCCATCGAAGGCGGATCAGATCCAATACGGCGTCACCACTCGCCAACAAGCCATCGACTTGCTGGGCCCGCCCGCGGGAATGGCGTTCAAGGCTTCAAAGCTCGACGCGATCAAGAAGATCGATCCGGCCAGCAACGTTGCCAGCTATCTCATGTGGGTCAATGCCCCGCCCGCCAGCGGCATTGTCGGTTTCCTCAAAGTTCAGATAAGCGTGCTGATCGTTCAACTGGATGCCAACGATAAAGTCATCTCAAAGACATCGATCACAGACGAGCAGGGGTTCTAGCATCGGGACATAGTCGCCTGTTTCCCCGACGGCACAACCCACGCGTCTTCGGAGAAAAAAATTAAGACAGACTCTAATTTCCGTGGTGTCAGGAAATCGTCTGTCCCTTTCCGATTTTGCCGAACTTGGGCGGTATCAGTCGGGCTTGCTATCATGAGGGGTGTTAGGTCCCCTCCGGCAGGCTAATCTGCGCGGGGGGGTATTACGGGCGTCTGCACGCCAAGCGTCGCGCGGAAATCAAAGCCCGATTGGAGGCGAGGGCCGTCCTGACCGCAGAGGTGAAGGTCACGAATCGCCAGCCGCTGGCACTCCCCGCGCCGGTTGAGGTGATCGAGATTCCAGGCATGACGACGATTTCCGCGATCCCCGACTTATCGTCGCTGCCGATTTTCGTGCAGGCGATGATCCCATCTCCCGCTGCAAACCTGAAAAACAAATAACGATAGCCGCCTGATTTTAACTCGATGCACAATCGACGGCGGCCCCTATTTTTTTCGTTCTCTAGTTCTCACCAATCCGCAGGTGGCCATCAACACCGCAGCCAGAAATCCACTCGTCGGCTCGGGCACGTTTACCACGTTGAAGTCAAGCACATATGTGCTTATAGAAACCCCGTTCTCTAGCCAAACGCCTGTATCGATACTGATCTGCTGTTGTGCAGCGAATGATGCTGACTTTTGAGCAGCGCCGGACTTCGCGGTCGATTGATCAAAATATACTTCTGCAAGGTTTGAGCTTGCTGTCGGTTGGAATGCGACTGTGTCCAGATAGAAATCGGGGCTGGAGGAAAACGGCTCGAAACCTTGCCAAAGAGGCCCTTCGCTGGTCTCGGAGATGCCGTTGATTGCCTGATTCGCGGCGACGGTGGCGACATCGAAACTGATGTCAACGTATTGGCCGCGCCCGGTGGCTGCTGACGCGTTCAAGTCGTGAAGCGCCGGTTGAGTATTCCCTGAGGCAATTGAAATCCAGTTTGTGCCGATCGGCGTGTATTGGAGAAAGCCGCCGTAACTGACTGAACCTTGGCCCGCTAACAAACCCAGCCCGGTAAGCGTTGGTGTCGATCCGCTGGTTGTGAATGAGTTGAATGGCTCTAAATAGTTTTCAGCAAACAGATGGAAATTGGAAAAGACCAAGCCACCTTGCTGGAGCGTCGATCCGCCCGGACCGTAAGCGGAAGCATCAAATTGGCCGGACGGCCAGGGGTAACCCGGCTGAATCAGAGCGGCCTCCTCCAACGTGAGGCCGCTAGTCAGCACCCACTCCGCAATCGCGCTCTGCCTTGCGTCAGGCACGTACACCAGATTGTTGGTTTTCTGAATCGAATCAACCTCATTGCTCCACCCCGAGCAACGCATCAAATGCCCGACCGCGCACGCCGTCCCGTGGCGGTCGACAAAAATGGGCACCGCATGCGTTGATTGCCCCTCGTTCAGCGGAAAGATTCCGCGATCGCGATACGCGGCAAGCCGCTGCAACTGCACGAGCCGCGCCGCCAGAAGCTCCTGACGCCACGCGTTCCGTTCTTCCGCCGTCCACGAATGATCGCCCGCCGACTCCAGACGAGCAACCGCAACTTCGATGCTGTTGCACGTGGCAACACTGAGCAAGCCCAGCACCACATCAAAATGCCGTCGCAACTGTTGTCGCAAACCCGCCGGCGATCGATTCGATTCGTCGTATAGAACCCACCCAGCCCGCTGCAAATAGGCGGATCGCAAATCAGAGATTTTAAGAACGATGCGCGGTTGGTCATGTGACGGCGCGCGCGACACGTACGATGCGTCCGCGCGCTGAAAAATAGCGAACAGTGCAGCTAACAAAAGAATAGAAACGTTTGCCCTCATCTCGTCACCTCCCGATGTGCAAACCCTTTTAAGGCTCATCGCAACATATCTTTCGACATGGATAATATCAATGAATTTCCTATTTTTGAGCGTTTATTAATAGTCGTTCAGAATCCTACAGGCTTTATTATTCTCTGCTGCCTCTGCTTACTCCTGTTCAATTTCTTCCACGGAGCTCGGCCAGAAGAATTGAAGATTTTGAACAGGCGGTAAGGGAGGAAACGGAGAAAAAAAAATTCGTTTCGGATAAAAACATAACCCATGCCCAAATTGACCATCCATGACCTCTTCGAAGCCAAGAAAACCGGCCGCACCTATACCGAGATTCGCACCAGCAACCTTCACGAAGCCATCGCCTGCGCCGAGGCGGGCGTGGAGATCATCATGTGCATGAAGGAAGATCTCCCGATCATTCGCCCCGCCGTGCCCGATGTGTTCATCGTCGCCGCTCATAATGTCAATCTGCCCGAAGTCTGCGGCCCGGACAGCGCCGTGGGTGCCGCGTTTGAGCTGATGAACCTGGGGGCCGACGCGGTCTACTCAGCCATGAGCCCGAAGATCGTCGAAGCGATGGCCCGCGAATCCGTGCCCGTGGTCGGACACATCGGCTACGTTCCCTATCGTTCCACCTGGTTCGGCAAGGCCCGCGCCGTCGGCAAAATCGCCGATGAAGCCCGCAAGGTCTACGAACACGCCAAGGCCTACCAGGATGCCGGGGCCATCGGCGTGGAGATCGAAGTCGTTCCCGCGCAAGTGGCCGCAGAAATCAATCGGCGGCTGGACAAACTGATCCTCATCTCCATGGGCAGCGGATTGGGCACGATTCAGTATCTGTTCGCGACGGATGTGCTCGGCACGAACAAAGGCCACATCCCCCGCCATGCCAAGGTCTACGCAAAGATCGGCGAAGAAGAAGCCCGCGTCCAACGGCTGCGCGTCGAAGCGTTCAAAGCGTTGAGCAACGATGTTCGTAATGGGGCGTATCCGGAAGAAAAACATACTGTAAAGATGAAGGATGAGGAGTTGGAGGCGTTTTTGAAAAGCCTCGACTAAGCGTCATGTCCCTCGCCCATAAGATCAACAAAGCGTATCTACACCGCCGGCTGAGCGCGCCCGCGGCGGCGCTAAGCAAGGACACCGACCCTGCCCGCGCCGAACAGCAGGACAACCTTTATCTGCTGAGCGCGCTGTCGAGCGATCGCTGTCTTCCCTTACCGCAAGGTCTGCGCGCCATCGACGATCAGATTCGCGCCACAGACAGAGCCTGGACTAAGCCCATCTCTCACCCGAAATGAAGACTGCTTAAGAAGACGCCAATCTATCAGGAAGATTCAAAAATCAGGAAATGAAGGATTCGATGCTCGCGTCGCTGTCGAGAATATCCTTGATCGCACTGTCGATCCCTAAACCGCCATCAACAATGTCCGCCCCCTTGCCGCCGTTCAACGTATCATTCCCTGCCTCGCCATACAGCTTGTCGTTGGAAGTGCCGCCGATCAACGAATCATCGTCATTCCCGCCATAAAGGTGATCCACACCGGCGCCGCCGTCCATGTAATCATTCCCGTCCCCGCCATACAGAAAATCATTCCCATCGCCGCCGAGCAATCTGTCGGGTGAAGTCAGACCGCTCAGCCGATCATCCCCCGCGCCGCCAACAAGCAAATCCTTCCCGCCGCCGCCCGTTAGCGTGTCGTTGCCGTCGCCACCCGTCAAAGAATCATTCCCCAGCCCGCCCTCGGCAAATACACCGATCACTCCATGCCCCACAGTCAGCGTGTCATTCCCATCACCAAGCGAAACATTGATCGCTTTCATCGCCGCCGCCACGCCAACCGTCTGCTTCACCCCGTTGCGCGTCGCAATCAGATTCCCGTTCCCATCGATGCTCAGGTCAATCGTATCATTGCCCGGCGTGCCGACGATCGTCGCCACCTGATTTGCAATACTCGTAAAACTCACCTGCCCCATCCGAAAATCCCGCTCCACATTTTGCGATCCCACGGTGACATTCCCCAGCGAAATCGTCCCGCCCAGCGCATCGCCCGATGCGATCACGCTGTACGTGCCCGCCGGCACCTGCACCTGATATCCGCCCGCCGTCATCGAAGTCGTCGTGAAAGTCTTATTCCCGCTTTTCAGCGTGATTGTCGCGCCGCCGATCCCTTCGCCGTCTTCATAAAACCCGTCGCCATTCTTATCGTTGTAAACCGCGCCCAGAAAAAACGGATTGCCCAGATTCGTGCGATTGCCAAAATCTTCCGTCACCGCCTGTGGCCCAGTGTTCTTATCCGCCTTGGTGCTGTCCACAATGCTGATCCCGATCTCTCGGAAATCGCTGTCCATAATATTATTGCGATGCCCCGGCGGATTCTGAATGCCGTTGGCAACACTCCCCCAGTCGATCGCAAATCCCGCCTGCCCGTCAAACGGCGAAGTCTCCGAAGCAAAAACATTTTCCCCCGCCGTGATGTAATTCCCATATCCCGCCGCGGTGATTCGTCCCGCAAGATCCGCCTCGCCCGGAAGCTGATGCGATTGCTGATCCTTCGCGATCATCATCTGCGAATGTCCGGTCGCCGAGTTATACAAATTCGCGTTCCACGCCAGCGGCGCCACCGGCGTCAGCTTCGCCCATTGCTGCGCCAGCACCTTCAGATTCACGTGAAAAAAGTTGATCGCGTTATTCACATCCGCGTTGTTCGATTGGGTCAGCAGATTTAATTCCGCGGCGGGGTTCGTCCGCATCCGGTTCACCAACTGAAGCATCTCCTGCTCCCGCCCCGACGGGTTGAACGTCATCAGCAGACGATTCTCCAGAGATTCAAATGGGATGGGATATGACATAAACAGATCAGCCGGAGATTGAACGCCGTGGATTGCCTCGGGTTCGCCAAAACCCGATGCCCACACATCCTAACATCGGAATTCCCGCCGGTATCCTCAATTTTATTGGAATGTCGCAAAAGAACGATAGAAATCGGATTTGTTCGGCTTAAATCAGGCTCTCGATGCTCGTGTCGCTGTCCAGAACATCCTTCGCCGCCGTGTCGTGCCCCGGCCCGCCGTTGTTCAGATCAGCCTCGCCTTGCCCATTGAGGGTGTCATTCCCCGCCTCCCCATAAAGCTTGTCATTACTGCCACCCCCGAAAAGAGCATCATTCCCATCGCCGCCAAACAGTCGATCGATCCCGCCGCCGCCGTCCAGTGTGTCATCGCCGGCATTGCCATAAAGACGATCGTTTCCGCCGCCGCCAACGATCGAATCGCGTCCGCCCGATCCATTCAAGCGATCGTCGCCGTTATTTCCCAGCAGCGTGTTCTTCCCCGCGCCGGCAGTCAGTGTGTCGTTGCCATTTCCGCCGTTCAAAAGATCGTTCCCCGCGCCGCCGTCGATGTATGTTCCGAGAATGCCCGCGCCGATCGTCACATCATCTTCGCCGTCTCCGGCGCTGACGAAGTAGCTTGTGACGCTCGCCGCAGTGAAGATGAGCGTTGATCCATTCCGCACCGCTTTGATTGATTTGCCGCTTTTGCCGATCGTGATCGCATCGTTCCCGCCGGTGCCGCTCACCTGCAATTGGCCCGATGCGACTTTCGCAAAATCGCCATCCACCATCAGCACATATGCCCCCGCGCTCCCGGTCTTGGTTCCCGTTCCATTCGCCGCGCTGTAGATTGTGTTTCCGCTGCCGCTCACGCCGACGTAATACGTCGTGCCTTTGATCAGCGTCGCCTGAATCCGGCTGTTGACGGTATTGCCACCGGCGTTGTCATTCGCCGCGATCTGATTTCCATTCGCATCGAACAGCCGCAGATACGTATCCGCGCCAAACGCATCGATATTCCCCGCCCGAATCTCCACCGCGCCGCTGGCGGTTGGCACGAACTTATACAAATCCACATCGCTTGCCCCGCGCACAAATCCATTGTCCATCCCGACCGTGCCGGAAACATGCTGCCCCAGCGTGATCGTCCCCAGAGCACCGTCGCCAATCGCATCATCCGACAACGACCCCGCGACCGAGCTCGCCAACTCGTTAATGCTCACATTGTAAAACCCCGTCGCCCCTGGCGATCCGCTGCCCAACTCAAACGGATTAAAATTCTCATTCCCCTTGCCCGCCACCGCCGCGTAATAATTCTGGTTCGGTGGAACCGAAATCTGCATCAGCGGATCAGGTCCATTCACATCATCCACCGTCGCCATCAAAGTGCCGCTGGAACTAAACAGCTTCAGCACTGTATCCACCGGATTGGTGTTGTTGGCCTGCGCGTAAGAATCGACGTTGATGTTCAAAATCCCCGCGCTGCTCGGTGTGATCTTGAACATATCCACATCACGATCCCCCACATCCTGCCCAAGATCAGTGCCAATCGAGCCAAGAATACTGTTCACCGGCAACGCCGTCGTCTGCACCGCCTGCGGGATCGATCCGTTCAAATCGTTGTTCACGAAGCTCAGCGTGATGTCATACAAGCCGCCCGCGCCCGCCGTCGGCCGGCCCGCAAGCGTCGTCGGGCTGTAAGAAGTATTGCTCGCATCGGAAACGCCGAAGTAATAAACATCCCCGCGCGACACATCGCCGATGACAAAACTATCCGTGAAATGGCCAATCACCTGATTGGTGCTCGCGTCGTAATCGAACGTGCCATCAGTGAGTTCGGTCCGTTGATTGTTCACATCCACCGAAACATCGTTGTCGCTGTCGCCGATATCATTGCCGCTCGAATCAAACACCCGCAAATAAGAATCGACGAAACCCGCGTTGAACGGCGTATCAATATCCACCAGCAGCTTGCCGTTGTCCGGCACGGTGATCTTGTACAAATCCACATCCGCCAGCGCCACCGCCTTGCCCAAATCCGATCCGATATTTCCCTCGAACGTCTGCGAGCCGTTGTTCGCCGTCACAAGACTGACCGCCGTCGCGCTGCTGAGCAGGCCATTGGGATCACTGCTCTTGAGAGAAAATCCAATCTCAAAATTCCCGCTCTTGCCGGCCTTGAGGCCTTTGTCAGTAAACGGATCGTAGCTGGTGTTCCCCGCGCCGCTCACGCCCGCGTAATAAGTGCCTGGCGTAAGCGTGATCGTGAGGGCCGAAAATCCGCTGCCGCCATTGTCGTCATTCGCCGCGATTTGTTTGCCGCTTGAATTGAAGATTCGCAGATACGAATTGAAATCCGCTTTGTGTTGTGGATCGCTGGCGATCTGAATGCTCACCTTGCCCGGCGAAGTGACGGTGAATTGATACATATCCACGTCACGATTGCCGATCGCTTTGTTGCCGTCGGTTCCAAGCACACCTTCAATCGGCTCAACCGGCGAACCGTTGAGCGTTGGCCCGAGAATAGCGCCCGAAAGCGTGCCGTTTTGATCGCCGGAAATCGAAGCGCCGCTCCCCGCGCCGAACATCGCCGCGATTTTTTTCAGGGCTTTGAAAATATCCATCCGCGGAAAATTCAAGCCGGTGTTTTTCATCGCCTGAAGTTCGCCCGGATCAACCACGCCGTTGCCGTTGGAATCGACGAAGACCGCGTCATCCTCATCATCGCCGTCGGTGATTTGATCGCCGGTGCTGGTGAGAATGTTGCGGATTTCGATCGGCGAGAGGAGCCGGCCACCAAATGTCTCCGCCGCATCCTGCATCAGCGCCACCGCGCCAGTCACCATCGGTGTCGCCTGGCTGGTTCCCTGATCCGGCTGAAGCTGATTCCCCGGCCAAGTGCTCGTGATAATCGCGCCCGGCGCGAAGATGCCATTGTCGATCCCCTTAATCTCCGGCGGTCTCTGGCTGAAACTGGTGATCCGATCCGGCCCAGTCGTCACATCCACGCTGCCATTCGCCCAGATAAAATTGCTTCCCTCATTCGCATCCCACACCGCCCCAACATCCAGCGTGCTCAGAATCCCCGGCGCCGCCGCGTTGGGGAACTCGACATTCTCCGTCTGCCCTGTATTCGGGTCCTGCACCAGCCCGTACGAATTCCCCGCCGCGGAGACGATCGTTACGCCGTTGTTTTGAAGCGTCGTCAGATCGCCGGCATAAACATCGCCGGTCACCTGGCTCGGGCTGGTGTAAAACCCGCTGCCCAGCGACATATTCACGGCAACGATGTTGTATTTGCGCTGATTCGCGATGACCCATTGCAGCGCCTTGTCGATGTCGTCGTTACTGGCCGACACATCGCCACCGGCGCCTTGGGAGAAGACATTGATCGCGATGAGGCCGACGCCCGGCGCGACGCCGCCGTCGTAATCGCGGGTTGGATCGGGCTTGGAGCCGATGATGCCGGCGACGTGCGTGCCGTGCGGGTTGGTTACGGTCGGCGTGCTCGCGCCGCTGACGACATCCAGGCCGGTGATGAAGTTTGGCGAGATCAGCGGATGGGCTGTGTCGAGTCCGGTGTCGATGACGACGACTGATACGCCGCGGCCGTCGATGTTTTTGAAGGCCGGGTCATTGCGCAGCTGCGTAACGCCGATCAGATCGTACGCCGACGAGAGCAGCAGGCGCAATTCGAGGAGTTCAAACCAGAAATCGTGTGACAACATGACCTTGCCAAGCAAACCCTTTTATCGCAACGACAGGCAGACATGATACGTTCTTTTTTCGGAAAATCCCCCTTTCTGCGACTATTGATCTCCTGCTGGGGGAGGTGAGTTTTGCTTGGTAAGCTGGCTCATCAATCGCTGCGCCTCTTCGAGCCACGCGATTTTTTCTGATAGGGGTAATTTCGCAAGCCGGCGCATCTGCTGAAGCTCATGGTCTTCCCACCCTTGTTCCCAGGCGTGATCAGATGAATTGGGTTTTGCTGGATCACTCATTGGCTTCCTTATGTAATTCTCGAAGCTTGGCGATGTCTTCCAAATCACGCGGGCGGGCAGCCTGCGATTTTAGTTTGATCAAATCTTTTACACTGCAAAAAGTCGCTGTCACTGCCGAAATGACGGTTAATTTGACCGCATCACGATATGCGGCTTCGAAGTCTATGGGCGGTTCGAGGAACAGGTCAATCTCGGTGGCTGGATGTTTTGGGGAGAAGAGTGAAAAGACGGTCATGTTTTTTTCGGTCGACCATTGCCGCCGCATTGTTGGATCGATGAATTGATCCATTGCGACCGGGGCGCGAGGGCGGTAATCGAGCGTCTTTAGTGCTGCGATTGTCTGGGCCAGATTTGCGTGATCGACGGCTAACATCAGGTCGATGTCGGCGGTGAAGCGGACATAACCATGCGCGACGACGGCCAAGCCACCGACGATCAGGTATCGCACTTGATGCTGGTTCAATGCACCGACGATGGCTTCGATGCTGTCTTGTTTCATATCGCGTTTACTGCCCGCCGCGTTTGGCGTTGAAGTTGCGGGAGAAGATGGTTTCGGATTTTCCCTTGAGGGCGTTGCCGTCGATGGTGGCGGTGTAGTTGGTGGTGAATTTGTTGCCGTTGAAGTCGCGGACGACTTTGAAGGTGATGGTGTTGT
>DATAPK010000549.1:0-17039 GCA_036265245.1 Tepidisphaeraceae bacterium
AATCCAAAATGAGCTATGCCGATCATCGTCAAAACGCGCCGCGAGATTGAGATGATGCGGCGGACCGGACAGGTCGGTTGCGAAATCCTGGGCAAGATGCGGGCAATCGTCGCGCCCGGCGTCTCCACCGCCGAACTGAACGAACTGGCCCGCATTGAGTTGGAAAAAGTCGGCGGAGTCGGGCTGAGCAAAAACTATCCGACCTACAAGGAAGGCGAAGGTTTCCCCGCCGAGACGTGTATCAGCGTCAACGAGGAAGTCGTTCACGGCATCCCCAGCAGCCGGCAACTCAAGGAAGGGGATGTCGTTACGCTGGATCTGGCCTTGAAGGTCAATGGGTTCTGTGCTGACACGGCCACGACGGTGGCGGTCGGAAAGATCGACCCGAAGGTGCAGCGGTTGCTGGATGTGACCAAGGAAACGCTGGCTCTGGCGATCAACAACATCAAGCCCGGCCGGAAATGGTCGGACATCGCCCGGCTGATGCAGTATCACGTCGAAAGCAACGGCTTTTCGGTGGTACGTGAATTTGTGGGCCACGGCATCGGCAGATCGATGCACGAAGACCCCAAAGTCGCGAATTTCGTGACGGCTGAGCAATTGCGAGGCGACTTTAAGCTCAGGCCCGGCATGACTTTGGCGGTGGAGCCCATGGTGGTGATGGGACATCGCGAAGTGAAGATGCTCGAGGATAACTGGACGGTCGTAACGGACGACGGCAAGCCGGCGGCGCATTTTGAGCATACGGTGGCCATCACCGACGTTGGAGCGGACATTCTGAGCGATGGCCGGCCACCTTGGGAGATTTAGCGTATTTTGGGTGGTTTAGCCGCGACGCGAAGCGGAGCGTTGTAACAACGCACTCCGCTTCGCGTCGCGGCTAAACAATATCGTCAGGACTTGATTAGAGCGGATTTTCAGGCTACAAATACCAATTCGACGCTTTTTGGCGTCGTCGTTGAAGAGGATGTCATGAAAGTAAGAGCAAGCGTCAGGCGGATTTGTGAAAACTGCAAGATCGTCCGTCGAAAAGGTGTCGTGCGGGTGATTTGCAAGACCAACACGAAACACAAACAAAAACAAGGATGAAAGAGTTGCTGGTTGTTAGTTGCTCGTTGCTAGTCATGCAACGGCAACCAAATTTAACTGGCAACTCATAACGAGCAACTAGCAACTGGAGCGCACCAATGCCTCGTATCGCAGGCGTAGATATTCCGGCGGATAAGAAGATCAGGATCAGCCTTCGCTATATTTATGGCGTCGGGCCGAGCAATGCGCTCGTGATTCTCAAGGAAGCGGGCATCGATCCCGAACGCCGCGCCAAGGATCTCAACGAAAAAGAGCTGGCCAAGATCATTGGCTTGCTCGACAAGGATCTGTTGGTTGAAGGCGCGCTTCGCCGCTCGATCCAGCAGAACATCGCGCGTCTTCGCGATATCGGCAGCTATCGCGGCAACCGCCATCGCCGCGCCCTCCCGGTGCGTGGCCAGCGAACCCGATCCAACGCCCGAACCCGCAAAGGCCCCCGCAAGACAGTCGCGGGTAAGAAGGGCGTGAAGGAACTCGGTAAGTAAAAAATGATGAATGCTGAATGATGAGCGATGAATTCATCACTCTGCATTTATCACTCATCATTGGTTTTTCAGCGGGTAGGGCGAAGTCCCGATGATCCGCAAAGGATGACAGAGAATGTCGGAAGCAGCAGGCAAATCAGCAGCGGGTGGAAAACCCGGTCCAAAAAAGAAACTTCGCAAGGGCGTGACGCGCGGCGTGGCCCACATCAAGGCGACCTTCAACAACACCATGGTCACCATCACCGACACCAACGGCGAAACCCTGTCATGGGCGTCGGCTGGAACGGTCGGCTTCAAAGGTGCCCGCAAGAGCACGCCCTTTGCCGCCGGTCGCGCGGCAGAGAAGGCCGCCAGCGAGGCGCGCAAGCACGGAATGCTCGAAGTTGAAGTAAAGGTAAAAGGCCCAGGCGCAGGCCGCGAGCAGGCAATCCTCCAGATTCAGAACGCCGGCCTGAAGATCATGGGCATCGAAGATGTAACCCCGCTGCCCCACAACGGCTGCCGTCCGCCGAAAAAACGCCGCGTATAATAAACCATATAGCCCCACGCATGCGTGGGGATGATTCGAAGAAGACCTCAACAACAAGATTAACTTCGTGTTTTGACGAGGTGGGAGTACAGATGGTCCCGAACGGTCGGGACGGGAACTTCCCGCAATTCGAAATGCGATAAGGAGAATGACATGAGAATCCGTTGGCGTGGACTGGAATTGCCGTCGCGAGTCACTCGGGACGAGCAGGCATCGACTGATACATACGGCAAGTTTTCCGCCGAGCCTTTTGAACGCGGCTTCGGCACGACCGTGGGCAATTCGCTTCGCCGAATCCTGCTCAGCTCGTTGGAAGGCGCGGCCGTCACTCACATTCGCCTCAAAGGCGCCGAGCATGAGTTTTCGAGCCTCAATGGCGTGATGGAAGATGCCACCGACATCATCCTGAACATCAAAGGCCTGATCGTGAAGCTCGATGCCGATGAACCGAAGGAAATGAAGCTTCATGTGAAAAAGGCCGGCCCCGTCACCGCCGGCATGATCGAAACCGATCCCGCCATCACGGTCATCAACAAAGATCTGGTGATCGCAACGCTGACTGAAGATGTGAATTTTGAAATGACGCTGACCGTCAGCAAGGGCCGCGGTTATGTGACCGCGTCTGAGAACATCGGCGACGGCGAAGAGCAGGAAATCGGGCTTATTGCGGTCGATTCGATCTACTCGCCGGTGACACGCGTGCGATACGCGACCGAAGATGCCCGCGTCGGACAGAAGACCGACTACGACCGGCTCATTCTGGAAATCTGGACGAACGGCACGCTGACGCCCGAAATGGCGCTGGTTGAAGCCAGCAAGATTCTCCGCAAGCATCTCAATCCGTTTGTGCAGTATTTCGAGCTGGGTTCGGATGCAGCCAGCGACGATGCGGTCAACGCGCTTCGCGAAGCCAACCGCGCGACGATCGATCCCGATCTTCAGCAGAAACTGAACATGACGGTTCAGGAACTGGATCTGTCGGTGCGGGCGAACAATTGCCTGGAGAGTGCGAAAATTGCGTCAGTCCGCGATCTGGTGAAAAAGACCGACCAGGATTTGCTCAAGGTTCGCAGCTTCGGCAAGACGAGCTTGCGAGAGGTCAAGCGTCGCCTGGCGGACATGGGCTTGAGCCTGGGCATGGATCTGGAAGGCGCCGCGGCGCAAGCGGCAACGATGGCCGACGAAGATCAGATGCCCGAGACCGAATCGCAGGTACAACCAGAACAATCGGTTGAGACGGTGAATCAATAAGGAATTTTGGATTTGCGATTCCGGATTGCGGATTGGATAAACTTCAATCCGCAATCCAAAATCCAAAATCCAAATTCAGGAGTTTCTAAAATGTCTTCTCATATGATTCGTGGACGGCAGCTCAGCCGCGATACCGAGCATCGGTTGGCGCTGCGGCGGAATCTCGTGCAGAGTTTGTTCGAGCACGGGAAAATCCGCACGACGCTCCCCAAGGCCAAGGAAGTAAAAAGCTTCGCCGAAAAACTCATCACTTTGGCGCGCACCGGCACGCTGGCCAATCGCCGGCGGGTGATCTCGATGATGCGCGACCGCCGGCTCGTCGATGAAGAACAGGAATTCACCGGTCAATCCGTGGTTCAAAAGCTCTTCAGCGATGTCGCCCCGCAGTTCAAGGATCGGCCGGGTGGATATACCCGCATCATCAAGCTCAGTGATTTCCGGATTGGTGATGGGGGAAGCCTGGTGATACTCCAGCTTTTGACCGAAAAGTCGTCTCCCAAGGGCACGGCCCGCAGGTCAGCCGGGCTGCGTCGCAAGCGCAACGAGCGGCGGCATCAATTTGCGTCGCGTGTGCTGAAAGAGCGGAAAAGCGAAAATAGTGAAAAGACTTCGCCTGAAGCGCCTGCGCAGGATGAATCCGCCAAGACCTCGGCATAAACAGCAGCGATTCATATAAGATTCATCAGCGGCCCGCGCAATCGCGCGGGCCGCTCTCTTGTTTATGTACGACTTCGCTCATTGACAGCCCGAAGCCGTCTTCCTTAGAATCAAAATCCGTCTTTAAGGGATTCGCCGCCTGCGTTTTCTTTTCTCGGCAAGCGCATCGTGAACGCAGGGAGGCCGGATTCACCGCTTTGCAAATCGGTTCTTTCCGCCGGATAAAATATTTCCGTGTGTGATTCGAACTGAAGAATGAGAAAAGCCCGCACATGCCCGAACACTTGCTGAAGCATATCTTCGTCGTGGTGTACGTCTTGATTCTCGTCGCCATCGCGATTTACGGGTTTCATCGCTACGTCCTGGTTTATCTTTACATCAAGCATCGCCACAACCACTATCAACCCAAGGGCAAGTTTGCCAACCTGCCTTACATCACGGTTCAGCTTCCGATGTACAACGAAGACGTGGTGGCCGAGCGCATCATTAAGCATTCTTGCCTGATCGATTATCCACTGGATCGTCTGGAGATTCAGGTGCTGGATGACAGCACCGATCACTCCGCCGGCATCGCGCGCGCCGCCTGCGACGAGTGGAAGGCCAAAGGCTATCCAATCGAATACATCCATCGAGACAATCGCGAAGGATACAAAGCCGGCGCGCTGGCGGCGGGTTTGAAGAAGGCCAAGGGCGAATTCATCGCCATCTTTGACGCCGACTTCGTGCCGCCGCGCGACATTCTCAATAACGTCGTCAATTACTTCTTCGAAGACAAAGTCGGAATGGTGCAGGTGCGCTGGGATCATCTCAATCGCGACGCATCGCTGCTTACCAAGAGCCAGGCGATTTTCCTCGACGGGCATTTTGTGATCGAGCATACCGCCCGTAATCGCTCCGGCCGGTTCATGCA
This sequence comes from Tepidisphaeraceae bacterium, assembly GCA_036265245.1. Lineage (GTDB taxonomy): Bacteria > Planctomycetota > Phycisphaerae > Tepidisphaerales > Tepidisphaeraceae > DATAPK01. Next base: position 4,922 of record DATAPK010000549.1, read on the forward strand.
CTTCAACGGCACGGCCGGCGTCTGGCGCCGAACCACCATCGACGATGGCGGCGGCTGGCAGCACGACACCCTCACCGAAGATCTCGACTTGAGCTATCGCTGTCAGGTCAAAGGGTGGCAGTTTGTTTATCTGCCCCAGTATGCTGCCCCCGCAGAATTGCCGCCGGAGATGATCGCCTTCAAACAGCAGGCCCATCGCTGGACAAAGGGATCAGCCCAGACAGCAATCAAACTCCTGCCGGGCATCCTGCGATCCAAGCATCTTTCCGGTCGTGTGAAAACCGAGGCGTTTTTCCATCTCACCTGCACCATCGTCTATCCGCTGATGGTTTTGCTGACGCTGATGATGTACCCGGCGTTCATTTACGTCGATGGCCCGATCAAAAACGCGACCTACGGACATTATCTCTTCAGCGCCAGCCTGTTTGTTTTGGCCACCTGCTCGGCCAGCACCTTCTTCGTCTTCGCCCAGCGCGAGCTTTTCGGCCGCGAAGGCGGCTGGAAGACCTTGATGTATCTCCCGATGCTCATGGCACTTGGCGTTGGCGTCTGCATCAACAATACACGCGCGGTGTTCGAGGCGATCTGGGGTGCCATCCGCCGCAAACCCAGCGAATTCGTCCGCACGCCCAAATATGGCGTCAGGGGCAAAGACCGCAACGACTGGAAGCAGCGGGAAGACCCACTTGTCACCCAGCGGCACACTCTCATCGCCACCGAACGCACCAGCCTGCTGACGCTCAAGCGATTGATGCTGCCGATCATTGAAATCGCATTCGGCTGCTACATGAGCAGCTTTGTTTTCATCAGCCTGTATTACAAATTCGTGCGCAGCAGCGTCCCCTTCCTCCTGATTTTCGCAGGCGGATATTTGTACGTCGGATGCAGTTCGCTTTATGTGCTGTGGAAAATGCAGCAGGAAGCGGACGAGCAGCAGGAAGCGCTGGAGGCCGAAGCGCTGTCGCTGTAAGCAACCACGTCTCCCGATGTCGCAGTGCGCAGCGCCTGAAATCAGAAAATCCCGCGTTTCAAAAAATTATTTCCCCATTTCCAATCGATTCCGCTGGTTTTTGCCAAAAGTGTTGCGCTTTTACGACACTTTTGGCGCAGCGCCGCCGTAACCATTGAGCGACAACTCTCCGCGCCGGCAATCCGTCGCGCGCTCTTTGAAAATCTCCGCAAATGGTCCCATGCACGATCGTGCACGAATATGCACGATTCTCAAAAATCGTCTCAACGACGATCACGATGGACTGATTAACCAGCAGAAGCATTCTTGTATCAACCAAATCGCATCAGGACGATTTTCCATCCTTTAATTGGAAGCGTCATAGGGTAAACTGGCTGGCATGCTTCCCCTTCCGCAAACGACCGGCTGCCTGGTCTGCGGGCCTAACAACCCGCTCGGGCTGAAGCTCAATCTACTTGTGGAAGAATCCAGCGGCATTGTGCGGGCCGAATACACCCCCGGCGAATATACGATCGGATTCGAGCGAGTCGTTCACGGCGGAATGATCGCCACCGTGATCGACGAAGCGATGGTCTGGGCGGCAACTTGGCGCATGAAACGGTTCTGTCTCTGCGGCGAGCTGACCGTCCGATTCCGCCAGGGCGCAGCACCCGGGCAATTTCTAAAGATCGAAGCGATCGTCGAAACATCCCGGCCTCGCCTGGTCGAAACGGCGGGAAAGATTTTCGACGCTTCGGGCAAGCTGCTCATCACCGCATCAGGCAAATATGTTCCCGTCTCGCCGGAACAGCATCAGGCGGTAACCGCGACATTCATCGACCACCCCGAAACCCAGAAGGCCGCGGCACTCCTTCGCGGCGGAGTTGCTTAAACCACTCTCTCATTCGTTTTTCATTCCAGGAAATTCAATGCTCGATCAAGTTCTTCAAACCATCGAATCCCGTAAGCATCAATCACTCTCGGCGCTGAAGGAATGGCTGGCGATTCCGAGCGTCAGCACCAAGCCCGAACATGCACCGGATATGCAGCGGGCCGCCACGTGGTTAGCGGATCAATTAAAATTCGGCGGGCTCGAAGTATCCATCATGCCCACGGGCGGCGCGCCGGCGGTGGTCGCGAAGAACAAGCACGAAAAAAGCCGGCCGACGGTTCTGGTCTACGGCCATTACGACGTTCAGCCGCCCGAACCGCTCGACCTGTGGACAACGCCCGCGTTTGAGCCAACCGTCCGCAAAGACGAAAACGGCTTCGACGCGATCTATGCGCGCGGTGCAGTCGATGACAAAGGGCAGGTCTGGTGCCACGTCGCCGCGGTGCTGGCGTGGCAGGCACACACCGGGCTGCCGATCAACATCACACTGCTAATTGAAGGCGAAGAGGAAATCGGCTCGACGCACCTGGAAGATTTCATCCGCAAACACAAGGACGGATTGAAGGCGGATTTATGCTTGATCAGCGACACCGACCAGTTTCAGCGTGGGTTGCCGGCCATCACGTATGGCCTGCGCGGATTGGTATACGAAGAGATTTTCCTCACCGGCCCGGATCGCGATCTGCATAGCGGCGCGTTTGGCGGGGCAGTGCCGAACCCGGCGAATGTACTGTGCGAGATCATCGCAACCCTGCACAACGCCGACGGCACTGTGAATGTGCCAGGCTTTTATGAAGATGTCACGAAACTCAACGACTCGGAAAAATCGCTGTGGTCAAAATTGCCGCTGGATGAAAAAAAGTTCGCCGCCGATCTGAAATTGCCAACGCTCAACGGCGAATCTGGGTTTAGTACGCTGGAACGAATCTGGGCCAGGCCAACCCTGGACGTAAACGGCATCACAACAGGCTATCAAGGCCCCGGCGCAAAAACAGTCATTGCCTCGAAAGCCTCGGCGAAAGTGTCGATGCGACTGGTGCCGAACCAGAACCCGCAAAAGATTCGCGAGCAATTTGAAGCCGCGGTTCGATCGCGCTGCCCCAAGAACGTGAAGCTCGAGTTTGTGAACTACGGCTGTGCCGAACCCGTGATTGTGCCGATCGACAACAAGGCGACTCAATTGGCCGGCGAAGCATTGCAAGTCGGATTTGGACAAACGCCAACCTTCACCCGCTGTGGCGGCACGATCCCCGTAGTCGGGACGATCAAAAGCGTTCTGGGAATCGACACATTGCTGGTTGGCTTCGGCCTGCCCGACGATCGCGTGCATTCGCCAAACGAAAAGTTCGATCTGGCGGCATTGCACAACGGAACGCGCACGGCGGCGGCGCTGTATCAGAAGCTCGCCGCTTTATGAAAGCAGTTGCTGCGGATTTTCCCAGAAGAGCTTTCGCTGTCGCTTCTCATTGAGGGATTCGGTGATCCGTTTCAATCCTTCCAACCGCACCGGCAGGGAATTCAGGCCATGCAAATCGGAGCCCAGGGTGAAATAGCGATCCTCTTCGAGAAACTGCTCGGCGGTTTGCCGAGTGAGGGTATGCGGAAGATCGCCGAAGCATTGGAGGTTGCCCTGAAGCAGCACGCCGAGCTTGGCGAAGTAATCGCCCAATTTTGGATCATCCTGGACAGCTCGCATGCGCTCAGGGTGGGCGAGGATGACCGTTAGGCCAAGGGATTGGAGCCACTTGATGTTCGTCGTGAAAAAATCGGGGAGTTTGTCGGCCCAGAGATCGATCAGGACGAACTTGCGATTCATCGCGTATGTGACGACTTGGTCGGCATCGGTGTTGAAGAGCTCGGGCTGGATGTTGTTCTCGCCGCCGGGGATGAGTTTCAGGGGGATTTTTTCGGCGTCGAGGGTTTCCTGAAGCGCGGCCGTCATGCGCGGGATGTTGGCAACCGTGTTGGCAGGATAACTCGACCAGATGTGCGGTGTGCAGAAGCTATGGGTATAGCCGTTCTCAACGAGAACGCGGGCGCAGGCGATGGATTCTTCCAGCGTCTTGCAGCCGTCGTCCACGCCTGGCAGAAGATGAGAATGAACGTCGATGCGTTCGATCATGGGTGAGCCTGTTCCTTGGTGATCGCGATGGTGCAATCGCCATCGAGATAATCAGATAAAATCTGCACGTTGCCTGAAAGAGAATGGGCGAAGCGGGATACGTCATCAAGCTGATGCCAGGTGAGATAGCTGGCGGCGGCGAGCGACGATTTGCATAAGAAGTTGAAAACGATTTGCTCCGCGGTTGCGTCAAACGCGCGGCGGATTGTGCTGTAAAAAGCCTCAGCGCTCAAGGTGTTGAGCGTGCCGCTGATGGCGATGACGTCGGCGCCGACAAACATGCAGGCGGGGCGGTCAAGGAAATCGGCCTGAATGATTTTTGCGTTGCGATGTTTTTTGGCTTGCGAAATATCGATAAACTGGGGAACGGCTTCGATGCCGATATAGTCTGCGGGGGTGATATTGCGGGAGAGAAGGTAATCGAGCAGATCGGCGTGGCCGCAGCCGAGGTCGAGCAGGGATTTGTTGTTGAGATTGCTGAGCCGGCAGATCGCATCGAACCGGGCGGCCTGGGTGTTGGGGCTGGCCCACAGAAGCGAGTAAAAACCGCCCGCGTGTCGACGCGCGGCATCGAGGTAGGGGGCGAGATAGGTCGGCTCGGCGGTCACGATTAGAACATCATAAACCAGAGGATGACATGGATGAATGGTTGACGCAGTTAAAAGAGACGATCGAAGCGGCGCGGGAGGATGGGCAGATCGTGATGACGCTGGCGACGCTGTCGCGAAACGGATCGCCGCGGGCGCGGGCAGTGGTTTTGCGCGCGGTGGAGGAGGATGGATCGATCTGGTTCGTCAGCGATGCGCGAAGCAAGAAGAATCAGCAGATTCAACTCGACCGGCGGGTGGAGGCGGTGATTTGGTTTGCTGAGGCGAGGTTGCAATATCGCGTGCGGGGTGAGGCGCGGGTGATCGAATCGAGTGATCCGCGTTGCGCTGCGCTGTGGAAGCAACTTTCGGATGCGACGCGGGCGATGTTCACTTGGCCGACTCCGGGGGAGCGGCGAGATGCGTTACCGGAGCATTTTGCGGCGGAGTTATCGGTCGATGCTGCAATCCCGGCGACATTTCAGGCGATTGCGATTCATCCGACGCTGGTGGAGGAGACGAATTTGAATCCGCATCCGCATCGGCGGCGAAGATGGAGGCGAAAAACGGGGTGGGTAGAGGAGGAATTGAATCCGTAGATCGGGTTGGGTTCAAGTGGTTTCCCACGGCGGGGCTGTGGGCTTTGGGGGCTCTATTTGGAGGGAAATGGTCGCGCCTTTGCATCGGTGCGATCACCGGCTACCATCCGCCGCGTGCGTTGGTTGTTACATGGAAATCTGACGGTCGCGGTCGCAGAGGCGTTGGTGCGGCATGAGCATTCGGTGCAAAAGTTGACGGATTTAGGATCGAGTGAGGATATTTCGCCGGCGGAGGTTTTTGAACTGGCTCATGCGAAGCAGTTGGACATTTTGACGAACGATCCCGTGCTTGCCGGGGCGCCTTTCGAGTCGGCGGTGAAGTTCGGTCGGTCGATTGTTTTTCTGCAACTTGAAGGCGGCGATATGGAGCAGGATGACGCGATCGATCGGTTGTTTAAACGATACAAGCGATTGACGCCGGGAAGACTTTATACGGTCACGGGCAGTCGCGTGAAGGTTCGGCAGTTGCCGGGCCTGAAATGAATTTTAGTGGTGGAGAGTTGAATCGATGTCGTTGCTGGTAACAGGATCAATCGGGATTGATACGATCGAAACGCCTGCGGGGAAGCGCGCGGATGTGGTGGGGGGATCGGCAGTTTATTTTTCGTACGCAGCGTCGTTTTTTTCGCCGGTGCGATTGGTCGGCGTGGTGGGAGAGGACTGCTCGATCAATTTTGCCGATGTGTTTAAGGGCCGGGAGGTGGATATTTCGGGGTTGGAGACACGCAAGGGGTCAAAGACATTTCGCTGGCATGGATCGTATCTCAAGGATTTGAATGAGGCGGTGACCGAGCGGGTGGATTTGAATGTTCTGGCGGAGCAGGCGCCGAAGATTCCGGCCCAGTATTTAGATAGCAGGTATATCTTTCTCGCCAACACGCATCCCGCGCTTCAGCAGCAGATGCTTGGTTCGCTGAAAACTCCGAAGTTGATCATCGCGGACACGATGAATTTGTGGATTCAGACCGAGCGGCAGGAACTTTGCAAATTGCTCAAGCAGATTCATGGGCTGGTGTTGAATGACGGCGAGGCGCGGTTGCTGACGGATAAGAAGAATCTGATTGAGGCCGCGAGGGATGTGCTGAAGATGGGGCCGAAGTTTGTGGTCATTAAAAAGGGTGAGCACGGTTGTTTGATGTGCTCGGATCGAGATACGTTTGTGTTGCCGGCGTTTCCGGCGGATCGGGTGATTGATCCGACGGGGGCGGGGGATAGTTTTGCGGGGGGCATGATGGGATATCTTGCTACGCAGGGGAATTTTTCATCGGCGACGATCAAACGGGCGCTGGCGTTTGGCACGGTGACGGCCAGCTTCACGATCGCGGATTTTTCGCTGGGCGGATTGCAGGGGGCGTCGCGTGACGCGATCGATGAGCGGTGGCACCACTTTAAGCAGGCAATGAGTTTTTGATGCGCGGCGCGATGAATTATGATCAGACGCTTCAACTCGCGGTCGAGCATCACCAGGCGGGACGATTTCCGCAGGCGGAGCAGCTTTATCGGCAGGTGTTAAGCAGCCAGCCGCAGAATCCGGATGCGCTGCATCTGCTGGGTGTGCTGGCGCAGCAGGTGGGGAAGCTGGATGTCGCGGTTCAACTGATTTCGCGGGCGATTGCGATCAGGCCGAACGAGCCGTTGTATTATGCGAATTTGTCTGAAGCGTGGCGTCGCGCGGGCAGGCCGGATCAGTCGGAAGTCGTTTGCCGGCGGGGGATCGAGGTCGATCCGAAATTTTTTACAAACTACATCAATCTCGGCGTCGCACTTCAGGAACTGCGAAAATTCGGCGAGGCAGTGCAAGTTCTGAAACGCGCAACGCAGATCGATCCCAAATCATCCCAGGCGTGGACGAACCTGGGAAACGCCTATATCAACACCGGCGATCTGGACGAGGCGATTGCGATGGGGCGCAAAGCGGTGGAGGTTCAGCCTGATTATTCGGTGGCCCATAACAATCTCGCGGCGGCGCTCGAGAAAAAGGATTTCCTGAAAGAGGCGGAAGACGAATATCGCCGGGCGTGCGAGTTTCAGCCGGATTTTGCGGAAGCTTGGAATAATCTCGGCAGCGTCATTCGCCGGCAGGGAGATTTGCGCACAGCGATGCACTATTGGCGGAAATCGGTCGAAGCGCGATACGAATATGGCGAGGCGCACTGGAATTTGGCGCTGGCAGCGCTGCAACTGGGGGAATTTGAAGAGGGGTGGCAGAATTACGAGTGGCGGTTTAAGTGCGATCACTCGCGGGCGTTCTGGCGAGAATATCCGGTGCCGCGATGGAGCGGGTTCGATCTGACCGGCAAGAAGATTCTGCTCTATCCGGAACAGGGTTTCGGCGATGTGATTCAGTTTGGGCGGTTCATTCCGCAGGTGGTTGAGCGGGGCGGGACGGTCATTTTGCAATGCCATAAGGAATTGGTGGAATTGATGAAGGCCTGCGATGGGGTTTCGCAGGTCATCAGCGAGCATGACACGCCGCCGCCATTTGATACTTATCTGCCGCTTTTAAGCCTGCCATCGGTGTTGAAGACGACGCTGGAAACGCTGCCGGTGAAGATTCCGTATATTCGGGTTGACCCGGCCAAGCGCGAGCATTGGAAAAAGCGGATTGGTGATGAACCGGGGCGGCTGAAGGTGGGGCTGGTTTATTTTGGCCGGCCAACGCCCGATCCGAAGCGTTCTTGCCAGTTTGCCGAGTTCGCGCCGCTGGCGGATGTCGAGGGCGTGACTTACTTCAGCATGCAAAAGGGGCATGCGGTGGAGCAATTGAAGGATGCGCCGGCGAACATGCGGCTGGTGAATCTCGATCCGGAACTGCATGATTTCGCCGATACCGCGGCGGCGCTGGAGGCGCTGGATCTGTTGATCAGCATCGATACGGCTGCCTGTCATCTGGCGGGGGCGATTGGGGTGAAGACCTGGGTGATGATCCCGTTTGCCTGCGATTTTCGGTGGTTCATCAACCGGAATGACTGTCCGTGGTATCCGGGGATGCGGCTTTTCCGGCAGAAAAAGATGGACGAATGGGGTGAAACGATCCTCCGCATCCGGGATGAACTACGCAAAGGGGAAATATAAATTGAAATATCCCAGAAACTAATCCGCATTCAGCGTATCAAATGGAAAGGGAGAAAATGCGCGTCCGTTGGATCGATTCGGCGACCATATAGGGATGCAGGGCTACAACTCTGTTATAAAGCTCGCGGCGAACCGCGAATTGACAAGCATGCGTACCGGAGATACCCCTCTTCCATCCATGCGTTTCGGCCAACCTTTTTTCTGGTGTTGCCGAGCGGCCATCATCGCGCTCGCGCTCGTGTTTTCAACGACCGGCGATGCACAGGCGATTCGCATCGTGAATGGGGTGATGCAGACGGATGAGCCAGCCGCCGGGGGGTTTGTCCTTAAGAAAGTCGATCCGAAAATCACCGATGCCTTGGCCGATTTCAACCGCTATGCGGAGAAACAGGCGTGGGAAAAGGCGTTCAAAGCAGTCGAGCCGCTGGCGGACGTGGAAGTGAATGGAATGATCCCGTCCAAGGATGGGTTTTATTTTCCGGCGCGGCAGGCGGTGATGAATTCGTTCCTGTCGATGTCGGCTGAGGGTCGCGAGGCGTATCGGCTGTTTAATGACGCCCGGGCCAAGCAGCAATTTGAGCAGGCGACCAATCACCCTGATACATCTGACGATAATATTCCGGCACTGCGGAAGCTCGTGAGCATGTATTTCATCACGTCGATCGGGCAGCAGGCGGCGGATCGGCTTGGGGACGATCTTTTTGAAAGCGGCGATTTCGGCGGCGCGGAACAGGCGTGGGCGGCGATTGTCGATCAGCAGGCCGACAGCGACCTGAACATTCCCCGCATTCAACTCAAGCGTGGCGTGGCGATGGCGCGAACTCACCAAACTTCGCGCGCCAAGGAGATCATTGGCTGGCTGAAAGAGCATGCGGCGGATACGAAGACGACGGTGGGCGGGAAAGAGGTTTCGCCGGCGGAGTATCTGGCATCGTTGATTGAAACGCCGGCAACGACGCAGGCCTCGGCGGTGGTTGAGGCCGATCTTCCGCCGCTGGTGTTGCCACAATCGGATACGCCTAAATGGCACTTCAAGTTTGGGGATCAGCAGATTGCCGATCAGATCGCATCGACGATTCGGGGATATGGCTGGCAAAACTTTATGCCTGATTTGCTCTCGATCGTTCCGGGGTCGGCGGCGGATGAGAAGCATGCGTATGTCAATTGGCTGGGTGTTTGTTACGGGTTGGATGCACGCACCGGCAAATTATTGTGGCGGACGGATAAGCCCAGTGACATTGGCCAGCAGATTCAGCAGTTTGTGCAGTATTCGCCGGAAGTGAAGCGGTTCACGGTGGCATGCGCGGGCGATCGGGCTCTTTTTGTTCGCATTTCGCCGAAGCAGATGAATTTTCAGGAGTCGTATCGACTTTACTGTTACAACGCGCAGACGGGGGCGCAGCAGTGGTCGAGCGAATCAGGCACGCTGTCGGGTTATAGCTTTGCGTGCGTGCCGCTGGTGGTGGATGGAACGGTTTATGCGACGGCGGCGAGCAACAATGGACAGGAGATTTTCCTGATCGCGATCAATCTGGCCAACGGCCGGAGTTTGTGGTCGCTTTCGCTTGGCCAGGCCACGGGCGGAACGAACTGGCGCGGGATGCAGACGGTGCCGGTGAGCAATCTGCTTTACAACGGTGGAAAGGTGTATGTTCTGACCAACAACGGGGCGTTACTGGCGGTGAATGTTGGCGAAAAGCGGTTGATGTGGGCGCTCCGGTACGATGGAACGCCGATGTCGCCGTCGTCGAATGTTTCGAATGGTCAAGATCCGCAGCCGCAGATCGTCACGCCCGCGTCAATGTTCGTTCGCGATAATGTTTTGTATTGCAAAGAGCGCAACGCGGATCAGGTTTATGCGGTTGATCTCAATGGGCCTAGCCTTAAATGGAAGCGACCGTGTGAGCCGGATGAAACGATTGTCGGGATGGATGATTCGCGAATCTATACCGCAGGAGTGGATGTCGGCGGGATTGATTGTGCGAGTAAAAAGCTGCTGTGGAGCAGGCGATTGCCGGTGACCAATGGATCGTTCAGGCCGATGATGTCAGGCAATTCGATATTTTTCTTTCTGGGGCGCGGCATTTATCAGCTCGACAGCCGCGAAGGGGAGATCAAGCGAATCTTCCGGGGATATGACCGCGATTCGGGTGGTGGGGCGGTGTATCAAACCGCCGTCGGATTGATCACGGTGTCCGATCAGGCGCTGACGGCGTATGCGATGCCGTCTTCCGGGCAAGCTCAAAAATAAGCGAAGGAGAAACCGCTCATGTCTTCACAGGAAAACAAGATCGCACCGAATATCTGGCGTGCGATGGGCATGATGAGCGTGATGCTGGCGAGCATGTGGCTCGTTTTGCCGGCGGCGCGGGCGCAAGACAATAGCGGCATCACCGTTTCGGGGTCGGGGAAAGCTTCGGGCAAGCCGACCGTCATTGAAATTCCGTGCATCGTCTCAGGCGATGCAGAATTGACGGCTGATGCGCTGGTGAAATATCGCGATGCGCGCAAACATGCGGTCGATGCGATTGACGGATTGAAGATCCCGGGATTGAGCGTGGAGTCCAAGGGATATTCGATCAAGGACTATGTCGATCAGGCCGCGCAGCAGCAGGCGATGATGCGCGGGCAGGGCGTGGTGAGCTCAAAGCAGAAGATTTCGGTGGTCGAGCAAATGAAGATCGTGATTAAAGATGCGGACAAGATGGATCAGTCGACCGTCATGGACACGATGCTGAAAGTGCTGGATACGGTTCGCGATGCGGGGTTGACGCTTGGGGATGGGACGGTGCGAAATGTGAATTATTATCCGCCGCCGCCGATGCCGGGATTGATCAATTTTAAGATTGCCGACCCCAGCGCGCTGCGCGAGCAGGCGTATAAGCAGGCGATGGACGATGCGCGGACTCGCGCTCAAAAGCTGGCGGATTTGGCGGGCGTGAAGCTGGGGCGAATTCTTTCGGTGCATGATGGCGGCCAGAAAGCTGTTGGTCAGAATCCGAATGAAAACGAGCCTCCGCAGGCGCGGGAACCGGATGAGCTGGTTTCTTCGACGTTCAGCGAGATTCCACTGCTGGTAAAGCTGACGGTTCAGTTTGAGATCGCGAAATGAAATGCGGTGTAAGGACAGTTTCGCATGTAGCCGCGACGCCTGCGTCGCCTTTTTGTGTTGCATTTTGCCGACAGCAGAGGCGACGCAGGGTCACCTCCCATGAGTACATGGGATCCCGCGGCTACAGATTCATTGTCTCTCTCTGCTTAATTGTCACTTTGAGTTTATCGACCTGTGTGCGCGGAGCTGAGGAACTGCTGCCCAAGTACATCACGCCGCAGGCTCAGAAGGCGATCAAAAATGGCTTGGATTTTCTGGCCAAAGCGCAATCACCCGATGGGAATTTCCCGAATAGCTCAGACGGGGCGGATTATGCAGTGACGATGACTTCGCTTGCTGGGATGGCGTTTCTGGCTAACGGCAACACGCCCAATCGCGGGCCTTATGCGGATAATGTGAAGCGTGTTGAATCGTTCGTGATGCAGAACGCGAATCCGAATGGATTGATCTGCACGCCGAATGAGTTCAATGGCAAATCGATGTACGGGCACGGATTTGGTTTGCTGTTTCTATCGAGCGTGTATGGCATGGAGACGGACGAAAAAGTTCGCGATCGTCTCAAGACGATCATCACCAACGGCATCGATCTGACGTGCAAGGCCCAATACAACGGCGGATGGACTTATACGCCCGGCGGTGGGGATGAAGGATCGGTGACGATCACGCAGATGCAGGCGCTGCGGGCGGCGCAGAATGCGGGGTTTTCCGTTCCGAAGGGAACGGTCGAAGAGGCGACGCGTTATCTGGAGCGATGCCAAAATCCTGATGGCGGAATCATCTAT
>DATAPK010000550.1:0-3880 GCA_036265245.1 Tepidisphaeraceae bacterium
CGGGGCCAGCGCCAACTGCAAAAACGCCCCCGACCCCGACATCGCCCCCCCACCACGTTCCCCCTCGACAATCAACACTTTCAATTCCGCCGCCACATCAATCACGCGACGGCGAACATCGTCGGACTTCAATCGATCATCCGTCGCCAGACTCGCGCTGATGACATGCAGCCCGCCCTGCTTAATCTGGCTGAGCGACTGCACCGCCGGCTGCTGCTCGGGCGTGAGATGCACCGTGCCGGCGCCGGGTAGAACCTGCTGATCGAGCTTCCATTGCAGCACGGGATCGGTGCCGTTGCCAAAGCCGCGAGTGTCGGCAAGGAAATCATTATCGAAATTGCTTCGCACCAGATGTGAGACGGAGCGGAGATCGACGACGGCCTGGTTCCATTCGTTGGGTTGGCCGACGTCGTAATGGATGATTTTGTAGCTGCGAGCCAGATCATGCCCCAGGCCGGCCAGCGCGGTGGCATTGGCGGGCTCCCAGGCGCTGCGGGTGGAATCGGTGATCAAATGCAAAGTCTTGGTGGGCTGCGCGGATTCAGATTGGGCGATTTGGCGGGCGCGATCGAGTGCACCGGCGAGATCGGTGCCGCCGTAGCTTTGCTTGATGCGATCGACAGCATCCTTGGCGGCCTGGAGATCATAAATCGGCGCGCCAAGCACGGCGGTGGCGGGCCGGGCAGTGGTGACGATGGCGACCGATTCCCCGCCGCGCGAGAGACGATCGATAATTTCTTTGGCGAGGATTTTCGATTGATCGAAATTGGTTTTCGCGCCGGGACGATCCGATTCGTAAGCCATTGAATAGGAATTATCGATCACAATGACGTGCAGCCCGGCGCGTCTCGCGGCCAAGCTCGCGAGCGTCGTGTCGTTGCACCCCATTGGCCTGGCAAGGGCCAAACCCAGGAAAAATAAGACTAGGCACCGCACGGCCAGTAGAAGCCACTGCTCAAAACGCAGTCGGCGGCGATTTCTTCGCAGCGCCTTGAGCAAAAACTCCATCGCCGCCCAGTTGACAGTCTTAAATCGCCGGCGATTGAGAATGTGAATAATGATCGGCACCGACGCCAGCAGCGCCCCGGCAATAAAGAACCCCGGCGTCACAAAGCCGGCGGCGAGGACGAAGATGTACGGATCGTTCGACACAAATCAAAACCAAATGCAACCGCGGAGACGCTGAGGCGCGGAGACAAGCGCGGAGAAAATATTCAAATATAAATTCATTCTCTTCTCTGCGTCTTCCTCCGCCCCTCAGCGTCTCCGCGGTTGCATTTCTTTCTCCTACTTCATGCTCGCCGACCGCGTTGCCAAAAATTGGCTGAGCGACACATCCAACGGATCGCCACTGCTGAAACGATGGAAATCAATGTGCATCCCACGGCAGCTTTTTTTCAGGTCTTCGGTGAATAACGATAATTGCTCCATGTATCCTTCACGCAGCGCGCGGGGTTCGGTTAACAGTTCGCCGGCTTCTTCTAAACCCTTGAATAAGGTCACATCTTCAAATGGGAATTCGATCTCGGCGGGATCGAGGATCTGGAACGCCATGATTTCGTGCTTTTTGTATCGCAGGTGGCGCAGGCCTTGGCGGAGACCTTCCAAGTCGTCAAAGAAATCGGACAGCAGCACGATCAAACTTCGATGCGTCAGTTTCTCCGCAATCTGATCCAGGATTTTGCCGGTGTTGGTTTTGTTCCAGCGCGGGACTTGCTGAAGCTCATTGACGACGATCTTCCATTGGCCAGGCGAATTGCTCGGTTTGAAATACCGGCTGAGGGCCTGGTCGAAAATCGCCAGACCCACGGAATCCTGCTGCTGGATCGCCATGTAACTCAGTGAGGCGGCGATGGCGGTGGCGTGGTCGTATTTGGTCCACTCCGCGCCTTCGGATCGCACCGTACCGTACCCCATCGACTCACTCGCATCGACGATGCAGATCAGATGCAGGTTGGTTTCTTCGAGATATTGCTTGAGATAAATTTTGTCGCTTCGGCCGAAGACTTTCCAATCAACGTGGCGAATATCATCACCGGCGACGTAGGGCCGATGCTGGGCGAATTCGACGCTGATGCCCTGGTATGGCGAGCGGTGCATGCCGGTCATCAGGCCTTCGACGATCAGGCGGGCGCGCAGATCAAGGCTGCCGATCCGGGCAAGCGTACGCGGATCAAGGTATTTGCGGTAATCAGCGACGGATTCGGACAATTCCTATTCTCCATTCACGGCTACTGAGGGGCGGGTTGCAGGACCCCAATTGTTGTTATCTGAATAATGAATCTCATTTAACACAGCTTTCCCGCTGTGCATATCCACCACAGCCGACGCCCAAGTTCCATCATGCGGCCAATGGCGAACAAGCACCTTGAACTTGTCATTTTTGAGATCGTCAAACTCAATTTCAAATCGCTGCGGAAGCAAGTCGTATTTATCAAGGTGATTTGTGAATGCGGCTTCGGCTGCATCGGGATAAAAATCGCGCGGATCAAGAACACTTCCATTTGGATCGAATGCAGGCTGGCAGGAGACGCAGATCGCGCAACACAACAACGCAATTGAGATTTTTAGATGCGCTTTAAGCATGCTCTCCCCTTCACGCCGCCGGTTGATCTCGCAGCATTTTCGCCGCGCTCGCATCCAGATCGTCATACTGCTGTCGCGGAATATGCTCCATGAGCTTCCTCACAATTGTGTCGCTCTTCACGCCTTCAGCTTCAGCGTTGAAGTTGGTGACAATGCGGTGGCGAAGGACGGGCAACGCAACTTGGCGGATGTCTTCCGTGCTGACGTGGTACCGGCCTTTTAACAGCGCGCGAGCTTTGCCAGCCAAAATCAGATATTGACTAGCGCGTGGGCCGGCGCCCCAGCCGACGAATTCTTTGACGAAACCAGGGATGTCGCCGCCTTCGGTTTTTCTTGTCAGCCGCGAAAACTGCAACGCGTAGCGGATCACATGGTCGGCAACAGGAACTTTGCGAACGATTTCCTGAAGCGTCATGACCTCATCGCCGCTCAGAACGTGCTTCAGATCGAATTCCCGCCCCGCCGTCGTCAGGCGGACGATCTGAAATTCCTCGTCCTCCGTCGGATAGCCGACATTGATGTTGAACATGAATCGATCAAGCTGTGCCTCGGGTAGCGGATAAGTGCCTTCCTGCTCGATGGGGTTTTGCGTGGCCAGGACAAAGAAAGGCTGCGGCAGGCGATGGAGCTTGCCGCCAGCAGTCACCTGATGCTCCTGCATCGCCTCAAGCAACGCCGCCTGCGTTTTGGGCGGCGTGCGGTTGATTTCGTCGGCGAGGATGACGTTCGCGAAGATCGGGCCGCGGACAAACCGCAACTGCCGGCCACCCGTCGTCTTATCCTCTTCAATCACTTCCGTGCCGGTAATATCGGACGGCATGAGGTCAGGCGTAAACTGGATACGATTGAAAGCCAGGCCCAAAGTCTTGGCGAGCGTCGAGATCAACAGCGTTTTGGCCAACCCCGGCACGCCCACCAGCAGCGCGTGGCCGCGGCAGAACAGGGAAATCAGCAGCTCTTCGATGACCATTTCCTGGCCGACGATGACTTTGCCCAGCTCCTGGCGCATATCGTGGTAAGCGCGCTGAAGTTTTTCGACGGCGGCCATTTCTTCTGCGCCCAGGTCGGTCGCCTGCGGCTGAACAATGCCGATTTGCTCGCTCATGCTGTCTCCTGCAGTTGATATTGCGGGTCGATCTGGGCAACAATCGTACTCGACATTCGCTGAGTCCGACAGAAGTATAGACCGAGCCAGGAACGGAAAGTTTCATGCCAGAATTGCCTGAAGTTCAAACCGTCGTCAATACGATCTCCCCACGCATCAAAGGCGCGACCATTTCGCGGGTGCAACTGC
>DATAPK010000551.1:0-3753 GCA_036265245.1 Tepidisphaeraceae bacterium
AGGCCGGCGATAATGAGAGAGAAAGTCTTGTTGCGGCGGCTTGTAATGCATCGACCGGAATAGATAGTCAGTCCGCCGATGATCCATCCGCCGAAGACAACGATTCCGCCAATGATCGCTAAGAGATATCCCACTGCGGCAGGTGGCGGCGGCGAACCCGGGGCCGATGGAAAAGCGTTGGGATTAATGATCATGACCAAACCGAAGATCAGATGAAAGATGGCGCAGGAAGAGAAAAGGGCGATGATTCCGCCGACGATGTAGTGGAAGATCGCCAGCAATCGCAAATGCTCGGCATCGCGCGACCATTCAGGCGGAGCGCGATAGGCGATAGGCGGCGGCGATTCGGTCATTATGGGTTACAATTTTATCTGAGTTACACCCGTTCCAATGCAACCAGATCTTCCAGCGTCTCGCGTTTGCGAATGATCGTGTAATTTGATCCATCCACCAGAACCTCGGCGGCGCGTGGACGGTTGTTGTAGTTGCTGCTCATGGCGAAGCCATACGCGCCGGCAGTGAAGACGGCGAGGAGATCGCCGCGCTGCGTCTTTGGCATTGGGCGCGCTTTGGCGAGGTAGTCGCCGCTTTCGCAGATCGGGCCGACGACATCGACCACTTCGCCATTGCGCGGCTCGAAATTCTTACTCCACTTCTCGGGTGGAATGTTGTCGGCGGTTGGTTTTACCGGCCAGATGTGGTGATACGATTCGTAAAGCGTGGGGCGAATCAGATCGTTCATGCCGGCGTCGATGACGACGAAATCTTTTTCGCCGCCTTTTTTGCGGTAAAGGACGCGCGTCAGCAGGATGCCGGAATTTCCAGCAATATATCGGCCCGGCTCGAACGCGACGTGATAGCCGCGATCTTTTACGAGCGGAATGATGGCTTTGGCATGTTCGGTGACGGGCAGCGCCTGATCCGGCGTCTGGTAGTTCACCGCGAAGCCGCCGCCAAGATCGAACCATTCGATTTGGTGGCCGCGCTCTTTCAAGCGATCAATCAACTCGTTCATCTTGTTGATCGCACTGATATAGGGCTCGATCTCATACACCGGCGAGCCGATGTGAATGTGCACGCCCGCGATGCGCAGGTTCTTGAGATTGCGATATTGCTCGAAAACACGCTCCGCCCGCTCGATATCCACGCCGAACTTGGTTTCCTTTTTGCCGGTCGTGGTTTTCGCATGCGTGCGCGGATCGACATCGGGATTGATTCGCAGCGCGCCGATGGCTTTCTTGCCGATCTCACCGGCGATGCGATCGACGTTTTCGATCTCGGCTTCGGATTCCAGATTGAACGCTGCGATGCCGGCATTGATGCCGTCGACGATTTCCTGGTCGGATTTGCCCACGCCGGCGTAGATGATCTTTTTGGGGTCGCCGCCGGCCTGGAGCGCGCGAAAAAGCTCGCCGCCACTGGTGACGTCGAAGCCGCAACCCTCTTCGCGAAGGAATTTCAGGATGTTGATGTTGCCGCAACTCTTGATGGAGTAGCAAATCGTCGGATTCACCGCGGCGAACGCATCGCGAATCTGACGGTAATGATGCAGGAACGTCGCCTTGGAATAAACGTATGCGGGCGTACCGACTTCGCGCGCAATTTTCTCCGCGGGAACTTCTTCACAAAAAAGCTGACCATTCTTGTAGTTGAAAAAATCCATAAGTGTGTGATTTTCGCTGGAATTGGCTTGGATGCAAATTTATACGCCGGGAAGAGAATCGCCGAACAAAACATACCAATTTTGCTCAGCGGCCTCCCGCAGCTTTTGCTCGGCCTGAAAAGTGGCTGTAGTCTCGCGGAACCGGGTTTCCAGAGTAGGGCGATCCAGATGCGGAAGCAACGCGCGCAGATCGTCTCTATCCTTGGCTCGTGTACTGAAAAGTTTCCACAACAATACATCGCAGGCATCCACGACGAAAATCTGAAGTATGCCGAATGTTCCAATGGAATGAATTCGCGTCTCCCATCCTGTGGGGAGATAATGAGATTGGAAATGCGTTAGCTGCAATCCATACCGATCATCCAATTCCTGCAGGAATTGATGCTGCATTCGAATTTCTTCGGGGATCTCGTCAACGACATCAATATCTTCGGTGAACCGCAGGAGATTGCCCGATAAAGTCAAAGCGATGGAGCCGCCAATGATCAAACGAGTCGGTCGATGCACCTGGCGAGCAAGGTCGCGAAGGTATTGAACGATGTCATCCGGATCAATTGCGTCCACGATTCTCCTTTGAAGAGAGGGGAAGCCGTGTTCCTGAGCCGCTTCATCCGAGATGGATTGGCGAATGTTGAGAATTTGTGTCCTGCTTGGCGAATGAGTGAGCCAGTCGTGGAATCGCTGCTGGCCCCATTGTTTTTCAATTGCGAGCAAGCTGTCGCGAATTAACAGTTGCGTACGAAAATCGGCGGCATTGTCTGCGGCGTCCTCGACCGCGCGCGCTAGCGAATTTGCGTCTATGCTCGGCGCGGCGCGGACCAGCTTCCAAAGATCTATCGTCGGGCGGACCATGTCTCTGGATTATACCGCACATCAACGGTAACGGCGATTAAAGCATTGGTTTCAGGTGTTCCCACGCGAGATTGGCCACGCCGGCGGCGGTGGTTTCGTAGGGATAAAGCTCGACCGTCACCGGCCCGGAATAGGAAATGGAGTCGAGCGCGTCGAAGACTTTCGGGAAATCGATCACTCCTTTGCCCGGCGTGAGGTGCTGATGCACGCGATTCTTACCGATGTCTTCCAGATGCACGTGAGCGATATGCTGCGGATGGTTTCGGATCACCTCGGCGGGGTCGTCGCCGACGCAGAAAAGATGGCCGATGTCGCAATTCATCTGAACGAGTGATTCCTCGCGGAAAAATTGATTTTTGAAATCGAGAAATTCCTGGGCGGATTCGATAAGCAACCCCGGCTCGGGCTCGACGGCGAGGATGATGCCGTGCTTTTTCGCGGTGGGAAGCAGGCGCTTCAAACCCTCTGCAAACCGCTTAGCCGCCGCTTCGCGGTTTAGCACAGTGCCGATCAAAGGTCCCCCTGGTTGAAGGCTCACCGTTCTCGCACCAAATTCAGATGCAAGCTCGATACACGCGTGGGTGTGGTTGATGCGCTTTTCTCGCAGGGCCAATGAATCTTCGATCCACGTTGGATGATACGTGTCACCGTCGCAGAAATAAGTGAAGGCGTTGATGTTGCTGACCGTCAAACCGCGCGCGGCGAGTTGAGCTTTGGTTGCGGCGCGAGCGGTTGCGTCAAAGGTAGCGGGGTTGGCGTGGTGCAGATCCGCCATCAGCTCGACGCCGCGATAGCCGATGTTCGCGATCGAATCAATCGCCTCGGTGAGGGTGTTCTTCTTGAAAGCGTTGGTGGAAAAGGCAAGGTTGATCACGGCGGGAATTGTATGGAGCATTTCTCCGTTTGACCACGACATGATCTGACTCTACAACGACGAAGATGAGCGGCCTGAACTACGAGCAATCCGGGGTGCGATATGACACGCTCGATGCGTTCAAGCGCGCGTGCCAGAAAGCCGCTGCGACGACTTCCGCGGCGTTGAACGGCCACAACCTGTGGGAGCCGGCGTCGATTCGAGGGGAGAGCGCATATCTGATCGAAGGGCCCGACGAATTTTTGGCGCATGTGGAAGAGGGTTTGGGGACGAAAAATCTGGTCGCCGATGCGATGGAGAAATTGACGAAGAAGGGTTTCTACCAAAACATCGGCATCGACACCGTTGCGACAATCGTGAACGA
>DATAPK010000552.1:0-3095 GCA_036265245.1 Tepidisphaeraceae bacterium
GGCGTCAGGTCGGCGAACGTGTCGTCCGCGAATTGATTCTTCTCGGCCAAACGATCGATGCACCGCGGGCTTTGGCCCTGAGACTGATCAACCGAATCGAGCCGGCAAAAACATTGTCCGATGCAGCACTTCAATTCGCCCGCACCACCCTTCAAGCTGCCCCCGGCGCGATCGCGCGAACCAAAAAACTTCTGGATTCCCTGGCGGGCCGGACGATTGAAGAGGATTTGCAGCGGGCGTTGGCGTTTCATCTGAACGCGAGAAACTCGTCCGAAGCAGCGGAAGGAATGAAAGCATTTCTTGAAAAGCGCGCTCCGCTTTGGGGCCCCCGCGAAGAAGATTAGGTCAACTTAACAACTGGGCGGCGCCGTCGGTCCAGGCGCTGCCGGTGCGAACCACGCCGTAGAGATCGGTGAAGATGCCGGTGATGATGGCGGCGCCGGTGGCGGCGAGGGAGGTGCTTTTGGGATAGAGGCTCGCGCTGATGTCGCTCACCAGAAGCGCCTCGAATTTTTCGCCGCTGATTTTGGCCGGGAAGCTGGATGCCCACTCGGCAGGCGTGTAATAGGCGGCGGTGCCGGTGCGCGAGCCGTCGGAAACGTAGTTGACGCCGCGCGTGGTAGCGTTGCTGGGTTTGGGCCAATCGTTGTTGGAAATGCCGCCGTTGACGAAATTACTCAGGTCGTTTCGCGACATCACGCGAACGGCGGCGGCGGAGAAAGCGGTGGTGTCGAGCTTGGGGGCGACATAAAGATTGTTCTTGAGCGTGATCGCGTTAGTCGTCGCGCCGTTCACCTCGATGAAGCACCCTTTCTTACCGAGATGCGTGCCATCGCCCAGATCGGGGTTGACGACCGTGTTGTTCAAAACCATCACATCCGTGCTGGTTTTGACGATCGTCACGGGAGGCAGCGGGATGGGGCTGGCGGGAAGCTGGCTGCTGAGCCAGGTCAGCGACGAACGCGTGTTGATGTTGATACCGGTGGTGTCGGTCGCTTCGATGTAGTTGTTGCGGATGACGACGTGCTGCACGCCGGCGTCGATTTCGAGGCGATTGTTGTTCATCCACTGGCCGGCGACTTGCAGCTCGCGATTATTTTCGATCACGAGCCAGTTCACACCGGAGCCCGGATTCGACCCCGCGCTGTCAGGCCCGAGTGGGCCGGCGATGATCTGGCCATCGTGCAGTGTGTTGTTGGCCCAGTAAATCCATGCGCCGTCGTTGACCCGCAGCGTATCCAGCCCCGAGCCGCTGGGGATGTTGGTCACATCGTTACCGTAACAAAGAACGCGCGTACCGTAAGTTCGGAAGTCGTGCTGAGTCGCTGAATCTCCGACGGTATTGCCGAGATAAACGTGATCCGTGCCTTTGATGTAGCTGAAATATTCCTTCAAGACTCCGGAGATGTTGTCCAGCGCCATCAATCCAGTGGGCGAGAGATTGCAGTTGAAGGCGTCATCGAGATTCTGGAAATTGCATTTGCGAACGACCAGATTAGTTCCCGCCGGCTGAATCGCGATGGCAATTCTGGCACTGGCTGACGCCTGGAATTGCAGGCCGTTGATGATGGTATTGTCGGCGGTGGCCGTGGTGACGATCAAAGGCAGGAACTGAGTCGTGCCGCTGGGAACTTGAAGAATGGGCGCGTTGCCCGCGCCATAAGCGCTGATGGTGACGTTGTCGAATGAGATGTTGATGGTCGTCGCATCGGTGAATGTTTCGCCGCGGCGGAAGAGCAGTTGCGTGTTGTCGCCGAGGAACGGAATGGCAGCCGTCACGGAAGGCACATCGATGCCGCCGCTCGGATCGGGGACGACGCCGGTGAAGGTATTGTCGATGTAGACTGTTTGCGCCGGCGTGGGATCGACGATCGTGATGGTTTTATGCGTGACGCCGACATCACCATCCTGGTTGGTGATGGAGAGCGTGATGTCGTAGGTGCCGGGTGTGTCGTAAATGTGGCCGGCGTTGAAACCCGGAAGCTGGTTATATTCCGAGCCGAGGTTGGTATCGCCGAAATCCCATTCATAACGAGCGGTGAGCGGCGTGCCGGCGCCCAGATCGGCGCCAATGGGCTGACCCGTCTGCACCGCGTTGACCTGCACTGCCTGGCCGGCTTGGAAGGTCGTCTGGTTATTCAATACGGTAATGACAGGGGTGACGGCTAAGAGCCTGCGAGACTCTAGCACATCGATGCGGATCGATTTGGATACGGCGCGCAACTTCATTATTCCCGGTGCAAAGCCCTGATGCTTACTGCAGTCCACCCACTGCCGGGACACTAAATACTTTTTTTGGGGGCAGCGGGTCAAGCATTTTTGGGTGAATTTGAAGAAAAGTTTTTTGGGAAGAGGTCGGCGGTGGGTTCGTTTTTGCAAATGAGGTATTGGCGACGGAGAGAAGGGTTGAGAATTGAGCACCGAATGCGTGGTGCGGCGGGCGGGGCGGTGCAAATGTTGCGAGGCAGGTTGGCCCAGCTTGCCTGGGCCGCCTAAGTTTGGGTTCGTTTGTTCAAATTGAGTTTGGTGAGTCTCCATTAGAGCGTGTTGAGATGATCGTTGGCGATGGGGAACTAGGGGGGATTTTGGGGAATAGAGTACGTAATTCGACGCAGGCGAATGAAGCATTGAGCCCCCTTTTCCATACGGGCGAATTCACGCCCGAAGCGGATTTTAGGAGGGATCGGCGAGTTTGTCGGCGAAGGGGAAGTTTTTGTGGTGATCGGGTGATCACTCTTTTCGCAGCGATTCGGGGATTTGGATGACTTGGCCGGTGCGGTCGACGCAGGCGATGGTGGTGGTGCCTTCGGCGAGGAGAGTGGGGCCGCGCTTGAGCTCGTAGGTGTGGTCGTAGCGGACGTGGGTGGATTTCACGATTCGGGTGGTGAGGGTGAGCTCGTCATCGTATTTGGCGGGGGCGCGGAAGCGGATTTCGGCTTTGGTGACGACGAAGAAGACGCCCTGCCTTTCGAGGTCGGCGTAGCTGCAGCCCATCGATCGCAAAAGCTCCACCCTGCCCATCTCGAAATATTGGAAGAAACGACTGTGATGGAGGTAGCCCATGCCATCCACTTCGGGGTAACGGACGCGGATGG
>DATAPK010000553.1:0-1757 GCA_036265245.1 Tepidisphaeraceae bacterium
CTGGCAGCAATACCAGGTTGATCGCGAGGGGAATGTCCTGCACATCGTCTGGAGCCTTGAACCGGGCGGCGAACGATCCGTCACCATCACCGACGTTGCCGATCGACCACTGAAGAAATATCAGGGCTTGGATATCGATGATCCAGCGGGAGCCGATCAACTGGTTCGCCTAAGCGTCACCTTGTTCGACGATCACGTCAATGATGGATGGACCAAAGTACTGGTGGGCAATGAGTACCGCAGCGCATCGCTGGGAACGACCCGCCTGCGCACGGTCTCGCCGCCGAATGTGCGGGTGCGCTCGCTTTGTCTTTTTGATCGGCAGAAACGAATCATCGATCTGTATGATCCGGTGACCCACGCGCTGGAAGGGACGATCGGCCCCGCTGGATTTGCCAGGGCTCAGGTTCCCAACCCGGCTTTTGCCGACCTGCCGGCCAATCCTTTCTCACAGGGCGGAACGCGCACGCTGGCGTTTCCCTCGATCGTCTATTGGATGGAGTTGCAGCAGCGCCAGATCAAGCCCATTTTCACTGCTACCGCGGATGATCCGGTTATTTCCGCCTCAGAGCTGCCCCCGCAAAATGATCCGACTGTCATCGTCGCCACGCACAAGCAGTTGTACCTGATTCGCCCCAACGGCGAGGTCATCTTGTCTATCCCGCTTCCCGGGGATCCGGGAAAAGATTATTTTCAGCCGGCGATCCTGCCGGCGAATCACCACTTGCTACTGTATGTAGGATCGACTCCCACGTATGCCGGGACTGCGGATGCTCGCAATGAGTATCTGGAGTTCGCCATGGATGGCCAACTTCTTCGCCGCACGCCCATGCCCCAGCCGCCGAGCCTTAACAACGCGAAAAAGCCCGAAACGGCGCTGTTCGGCGCGGTCTATCCCGTGGCCCTGTCGGCGATTATTCCCAACTGGGTCATCGACAACATCTTTGACCTGCGCACCGAGGAGTATCGTAAGCTGTTTCACGGTTTCCTGTTCGGATCAGCCGCGATCTGTGGAATCATCACGATCCTGCTGGGCATGCGAATGGGATTCGGCCTGGCGCGAATCGTGGGTTGGACGAGCGCCAACATTCTGCTGGGCCCGTCCGGTGTGATCGCCATGCTCGGCCTGAACGAATGGCCGGCGCGCGAAAGATGTCCCGCATGCAATGGCAAGCGATTCCTCGCCCGCCGCGAATGCCCGCGCTGCGCCGTGGTTCCACCGCCGCCGAAAATGGATGGCCGCGAAATCTTCGAGCCTTGCGATTCACTTCAACCTTCGATGTAACCGCAAAGGGGGTATCTCAACATGATGCTTGAAACCTGTGACGTCGTGGCCTTTGTCGCGACGATGCAGCCCCAAAAGGCGCGAGCGTTTTACTGTGACATCCTTGGTTTGCGCTTCGAAGAAGACAACCCCTTTGCCCTGGTCCTGAGAACGGCCAACTCGACCTTGCGGATTCAGAAAGTTCAAGTTTTTACGCCAATGCCGTTCACCGCATTGGGATGGAAAGTTGAGAATGCCAGGGCGACCGCTAAACAATTGCTGGACAAAGGCGTTCGATTGGAACGCTTTGAAGGAATGAGCCAGGATGATCTGGGTATCTGGGCTTCTCCCAGTGGGGCGAAGATCGGCTGGTTTAAAGACCCCGACAGCAACATTCTCTCGATAACACAGTCCACTTGATGGCGCGTGCCATCCCCCCGCAATGTGACACAACTGGCCTAGCAGGTTTACGGGTTATCAATAAATGAATTGG
>DATAPK010000554.1:0-6323 GCA_036265245.1 Tepidisphaeraceae bacterium
CATCCGCTTCATGGACACCAACAACCTGACGATCAAAAACGTCATCACCAAACCGTGGTTCAACAACGGCAAGGTTTCCAAGCAGGACATCCAGCTTCGCCCCGCCAGCAAAGTGATGAACATCATCGGCTGCACCTTCTACGTCGCCGACGTCGGCGACATGACCTGGCGCAAACCCGCGCTCCCCATCCAATCCGTCACCTTCACCAACTGCACGATGACCGTCATCCCCCACCTCACCGCCGGCGTGATCTCGGTGAAACTCGTGAATTGTCTTGTAGGCGGGAAGCGCATGACGATGACGCTGCGTTGAGCGGAACGACTCTCATCGCAATGTGCATCAACTTCTCACGCCGCCGTCAGGAAGCGCGGCGACAATGTTCGTTGAGCGTCCGTCGCGGGCGCTTCGATTTGATGACTCACATCATATTTCGCCGCCGGCAGCATCAATCCCTCTGCATTGACCTTCTCCATCCACCGATCGCGCAGCTCCCTCGCCGCCGCGACGAGCTTGGGATCGTTCTTCACCTTCTGCTTTTTCTCTCTCACTTTCGCTTTCTTCTCGACAGCAGAAGACGATGGATCGAGCTCCGGCTTTGCCGACGGCTTGCCAAACTGCACGCGCGAACACGTCGGCTCCTGAAGCACGGGAGCAGTTGCCAGTTGCGAGTTACCAGTTGCCAGTAAACGCTTCGACGACCGCTTCTTCCCCTCCAACTCAGTCCTCAGTCCTGAGTCCTCAGTCCTGTTCTCTCCCGGCAGCACGATCGGCATCACATCCCGCCAACTCGTCCCCGGCGGAATCGGCAGCACCAACCGATCCTCCCGAATGCTTCCGCTGTTGGTCTGTGCCGGAAACCAATAAGGCGTCGTCTCATCGCCCGCACGAATCCGCCGCTGCCAGAAAATATGCACGCGCGATTTCGCCGCACTGCCGGTGCGAAATGCAAGCGGCACGAACCCCATCGACTCCCAAAACCGATTCGCTTCGATATCCTGCGCGCACCAGCAGCAATACAACCTGCACCCATACGCCGATCGCTCAAACTGCGCCTTGAGCAGCGTCGCACCGACAAGCGAGCGCCGTTTCCCCTCTGCAATATTGATCTGGTAGATGATCCCAACGTCATCGCGTTTGAAATATTGATCGTTGCCAATGAGATAACCGACGGGAGCAGAAGTCAGAGGTCGGAGGTCAGAGGTCAGGCACGCATTTTCTGACTTCTGATCTCTGACTTCTGACCTCTCCTCTGCCACCAACACCTGCCCCAACCGCACCTTCCCTTCCAGCGCCTTGGTCGGCATGAACCCAACCTGCTTCGTATGTTTCTTCTGCAGCGAATCGATAAACGGCAGATCCTCCATCGTCGCGGGACGAATCGTGATCGGCATTTTCGGAATCGGAATGATCGCACTCATGACGCCACCGTTCCATTCTGCGGCCATCTCACCGCCGGCGTGATGCCGTCCATCGCCGCGTCCAACTGCCACGCCGCCCCGACCGACACATCCGCGTTGAACTCGACTTCAATCCAGTCCGCCCCGACCGCGTCGACATAAATGCATCCTTCCATCACGCCGTCATTGGTAAACGCGCTAAACGCAAAAGGCACGGTCGATCCATCCCATGCGATGGGCGCCGAGAAGAAGACCTTCAAATTAAACGTCTGATCGCCAACGGTAACATTGACAATCGTCAACCCCGTCAGCGCAACCTGTACGTCGCGCCGCTTTCGCCGCACGCGCCGCTTGGATGGTGTGATGGTGGTGGGGAGGGACATGGGAACCTCAAATGATGAAGTATGAATGATGAACGATGAATGGAAGACGAAGAGGGAAACGATGAACGATGCACTGATTCACATCATCGTTCATCGTTCCGACTTCATCGTTTCCGCCTCACGCCGCTTTCTTCGCCGCCGGGGCAGTCGTCTCTTCGACCGATGCGGTCATCGTTCCGCCGCTTGTCGTGCCAAAGTTGACATTGAACTGCGCCCAAGCGCCAACCGCTGTCGAGCGCACCGCCTGAATCTGATACGTAAGCTGCGACGAACCGGTCGGCACGGTGTCGTCGATGAAATCTTTCGTCCCTGATCCGCCGAGATAAACAAAATCAGCGGTAGGCCCGATGCGCCGCCACACCTGATAGATCGTGCCGGTCGTGCCTGTTGGATTGACGCACTTCCATCCCAATTCCAGCGAACCATCCGCGTTAAGCGAGACGTTGAAATCGGTCGGCGTGCCCGGCGCGGGCTTGGGCGAAGGCGTCGCCGGCGCTGGGATTTGCGCGAGCGAATAGACACTATCGCCGGTTATGCTCGCCTTGGCGCGAATCTGCGAAATGATGGACGCGCCCGCGACCGCCATCGCGCTCACCGCGGTTTGAAACGCCAGCGTAGCCGCCTTGGCCGTCTCCTGTGCCGTCTGCTGCGCGTTATACGCAGCGCGTGCTGCGGTGGTTTTGGTGCCCAGGTCCGTGACAATTGTCGTGGTTGTACCAATGGCTACTGCATTGGTTGTCCACGGTGTGATGTGGTTCTCAAAGAATTGAACCTTATCGATGGCTTTATCTGGAACGACGCTCATGATCACTCCTCTGTAATCAGAAGTGCGTCTCCCTTCCCCGGTCTCACGCCCCAATCACGCTGATCGCAACGTCGCCGGTTGCTTTCGCACGGAAATAGGAATCGTCGAAGTGCAATCACCGCTTAAGAAACTTTGAGACTGATTGTAAAAATATTTTTCGCGATACAATTCTACTGTACATCAGGAAAACCGGCACGCAACGACCCGCGCCGAAGTCCTATACGGCATCGACCAAGACGCAAAAGGGGCGTTCCAAGAAAATCAGGCGCAGCGCGATCAACAATCGCGATGTCAATTTATCGTGACGTAACGGAAACGATTTCCAAGGCCTCGGAAATGATTTCCCCTCGCTCGAAAATGATTTCGGGTGCCCCGGAAGCAATCTCGGATGCACCCAAAATGTTTTTTCGGCCCTGTGAAATGATCTCACGAGGCTTCGAGATGATTTCGCTGGGCCCGAAAACCACTTCGCATCCCCCGGAAACGATTTCCCAAGCCTCTGAAGTCATTATGAAGGCCCGGAAAGAAGTGTTCAAGGTTTGCGTCAACTTGGGTCTCGTCGGATTTCCCCCTTTTCCCCGCCCAATATCTAATGCATCGACAACGACCGAAGACGGAGCTAGTCTGCATCATCACTTTCGTCGCGTGAGAAGAAATGTTCTTCTATTAACTTCTTGAGAGCACTCCACGCAATCGTGTGAACACCACCATTCGTGCGCAGTTCCAAACGTCTTCTCAGCGGAGAGGGGAATTCATCGGCCCTAACCAGAGCTTCGACGATCAGATGCCCGGTTCGCGGAGCGCCCAAATATAGCGCCTCCGGTAGAAACTTTTGTTCGCCAGCCTGAAGCTTCCCGAATGAAAGCGTTACCACAGTCCGATCACCACGCTTCTCAACATGGATGTATCCCCCATTGAAATCTAACTCCGGCATCCGAACGTTGAGGTAATCTAAACGTGGTTCAGGTTTCTGCGGCATTTTAGCACGAGATACCAAAAGTAAGCCGTCACTTTCCGTGAAAGCCATTTCAACCGTCACATCATCTATCGTGGTGTTTCCGCGATTGTGGACGCAAAATCCTACCTCCACAAGTGATCCCCAATGCCTCAAATAGTTGTATGCCTGTCGCCAGAAACGGGGATTGTTGCGGTCCATCGATAGCCGCGGAATCTGGATGCTATATGGCGAGGTCGAGTAATTCTGCGTCGTGTAGTTGGGGATTTTGTCGTTGCAGAGCACCATGTTGTGTGTGCTGTCGTGCATCGTGCCCGTGGGGGTTTTATCACGGAAATTGGCGAACTGCAGGTCCACATCATAAATTGGATGATGGGCCACATGACTTCCCATTCGGATGATGTCTTCTGGAGACGCCACCTTCGTCGAACTACCGACACGTAAATACACTGTATCGGCGGTCAGTACGTGGCGATTATTCGCGGCATCGAAACAGAAACCCTTTTTTAAGACGACGGGCCGCTGTTGGTCTTGGATACGAATGATGCCCACTTGTTTCCCTTCAACATCGACCGCGTGGTAGCTAAATGTGATGTTGCGATTTGTTTTAGTATTCACAAACTGCTGAAGGTCGGCATCCTTGAGATGATTTGTCACGCCGATAATCTTAGGGCGGCCGCAAGCTACCTCTTCAGCACCAATGAGAATGAATGCGTCGTTGCGACGGAATGCATTCGCGAAGGCAAGGATGTCCTTCAGCAGTTCTGATTTATCCAAATCGGAGGCCCCATCAAAGAGGTACTGGTCACGCTTAAAGTCTAGATCAACCCCTTCACTGCCGTATAGCAGTTCTTCAACAAGCGCGGCGTCGACACGATCGATCGAATTCACACCAATATCTTACCCATAACAAAGCAATGGGGGAAAACTCACCCGTTTGATGAGCCCGGTAAAATCGCCTCGCCCATCCGCCCATCGGCGATTCGCCCCGCCGCATCCACGCCGATTGCGTGACCGCCGCCCAGCCTCGCCAATATTCATTTCATCCCGCCGCGCCGCCTGATCACACCAGATCGCACGCCTCCGGCGGCATCCAGTGGTGATCCTTGCCCCACCATTTCACGTTGCATCCAATCGGATTCGTCAATTCCACCGGCGGCTTCTTCCCCGCAAGCAATGCATCCACCGCATCCCGCAACTCGTGCGTCGTCTCCTTGCCCGGCGTACGCGGGTTGTCATCCATCCGGCCGGTATAAGCCAATTTGCGATTCTGATCGAACACATAATAGTGGGGCGTGCGCAGCGCCCCGTAAGCCGTGGCGACCTCCTGCGTGTCATCCCGCACATACGCCCAATTCAACCCCTTCTCCTTGGCGTGAGAAACCATGTGCTCGAACGAATCCGTCGGATGATCCTTGGTTTCGTTTGAATTGATCGCGATCATGGCCAGGCCCTTGGGGGCGTAATCCGCATAAAACTTTTTCATGCGCTCTTCGCTGCCAACGACATAAGGGCAGTGGTTGCAGGAGAAGACGACCACCAGCAGCTTGGCGTCTTTGAAGCTGGAAGGGGAATATTCCTTTCCGTCGATGCCCTTGAGCTTGAAGTCCGGGGCCGCGGAACCGAGTGGAAGCGTAAATGCCATGATTTCTCCATTAAATAACGGGGGCCGACATTCGTATGGAAACATCGTATCCAACGATGCGTATGATTCAAACGGCGTTGACGCTTGTCCCAACCGTGGTATCGTCGGCCGTGTCTGATTTGGCAGGAGACTTTGATCTATGAGGACGCTCATCCGAATGCTGGCGGTGGTCGGGGTGATCCTTGTTTTATCCCATGCGGGCGAGGCGCCGGCGCAGGGGGAAGGGGTCAACCTGCGGCGGACGGTGATCGTCGATGTGGTCGAAAAGACCAAGAATGCGGTGGTTTATATCTCCACAACCAAGACCGTGAAGGAGATGGTCAATGTGTTTCCAAACTCTGGATTTCAGCTCGAAAAGCCGGTGATGGAACGGGTGGGGTCGCTGGGCAGTGGATTCATCATTCATAAAGACGGATATGTGGTGACCAATCATCACGTGATCGCAGGGGCCCGTGAGATTACGGTGGAACTGGATGATGGGCAGAAGCTGCCGGCGGATTTGATCAGTTCTGATCCAGAAGCGGACTTGGCGATTCTGAAGGTGCATGCCGATAAGCCGCTGCCAACGCTGGAGCTGGGCGACAGCTCGGACTTGATGATCGGCGAGCCGGTGATCGCGGTGGGCAATCCATATGGGTTCAGTCATTCGGTCAGCAGCGGGATTTTGTCGGCGTTGCATCGCGATCTCACCGGGCAGAACAATGAAGTCATGCTGCACGATGTGATGCAGACCGATACGGCGATCAATCACGGCAATTCGGGTGGCCCTTTGCTGAATGCGTATGGCGAGGTGATTGGCATCAACACGGCGATTGTGGAGTCGGCGCAGAATATTGGCTTTGCGATCCAGGTGAATCGGCTGCGGGATTTGATTCCGGAATTGATGAACCCCGAGCAGGCAAATAAGTGTGAGCTGCCGATCAAGCTGGTCGAGACGCGCAAGCTCATCGAGCCGGCGACGGTTGAGCCGACAGTTTTGATCGAAGAAACAAAAGAGGTGGTGCGCAAGATCGGCAATGAGAAGCCGCGCGATATTGTGGATGCGTATGCGATGCTCTTGAAGTACAAGGTGGGAGATACGATTCAAATCGAGACGGACAAAGGAACCAAGCAAATCAAGGGAAAGGCGGCGGGGGT
>DATAPK010000555.1:0-5872 GCA_036265245.1 Tepidisphaeraceae bacterium
CCTGAAGATGAGCTGCGGCCTGGCATGATTGTCACCGTTGAGCCGGGCATCTATCTCCCCGGAGAAGGTGGCGTGCGCATTGAGGACGATGTGCTGATCACCCACGTCGGCTGTGAGGTGCTCTCCACGCTGGATAAGAGCCTGGAGGCGTGTCATATTGAATGATGAGTGCCGAATTAAAAGTGCCGAATTCAAACGGCATTTGGACATTTGAAATTCGCCACTCGGCATTCGACATTGAATGAGGTCCCATTGAGCAAGAAGAGTCCAAAAAAGAAGACCACAAAGGCGCCGCAGACGATTCCGTCTGGAAGCCCGATGGATATCGCCGTGCTTGGGCAGATCGTTCAGTTAATGAAGGATAACGATTTGACGGCCATTGAAGTTCGGGATGGAACACGGCGGGTGGTCCTGAACCGCGGAACCATGACAGCCGGGGGCGTAAGCCCGATGTATGTACCGCAGGTTCAAGCTCCGATAGCTCATGGCTCCGGTGGAGCTGCGTCCAGTGCCGCGGCAACGCCATCGGATGAGACCGCGGGGCTGACTCCGATCAAAAGCCCGATGGTCGGCACGTTTTATACCGCGGCGTCCCCCGATGCCAAGGCCTTCGTGCAGGTGGGCTCGATCGTCGATCAAGAATCCGACGTCTGCATCATCGAGGCGATGAAAGTCTTCAACAACATCAAGGCTGAATGCCGCGGCACTATCGCGAAGATTCAGGTTGAGAACGGCGCCACCGTTGAATTTGGGCAAGTGTTGTTTCTGGTAAAGCCATGAGCGCGCCTCGAACATTACGATTCGATACTGAAAAGGAAGTGATCGCCGAGATCGGTCGGCTGCGCGTGGGATACGGCAAAACCGGCAAGTGGACGCTGGCGCAGATTTGCTGGCATGTTGGTTTACCGATTGAGAAGCATCTGAATCCGCCGGAGCCGATGGATTTGCAGCCCACGCCGGAGCAAGAGGCGAAGAAGAAGGGGTTTGTCGATTATATCGTCACGCATCGGAGCGCGCCGCCGGGCGTGCGTGAGGCGCCGCCTCAATTTATTCCGCCTGACACTGCCGGCGAGGCGGATGTCGATCGATACATCGCCCTGCTCGACAAGATGGCGAAATATCCGCATCCGAAAGTGATGATGGGCCCGGTTGGGCCGGTGACGATTCAGGAATTTCGGCTTTGCAACGTGTTTCACGCGGCCCATCATCTGGCATTTTTGTTGCCGACAAACAGCCGCCGCGAATTGCAATTTTCAAACACCAGTGAATTGAAGTCGGACATTCAGAAGCTGCGGAAGACACCGCACAAACAGTTGGGCAATTGGTCGCTGGCCAAGACTTGCTGGCATCTTGAGACGGCCATCCGATTGCGGATGGTGCCCGGGCCTTTTCCTCCGAATACGCCGGAGCAAAATGCGACTCGGCCCCGACTGGAAGAAATTCTCTCGAGCGGGCAATTGCCTTCGGGAATTCAAGCGCCCGATCCGGCGGTGCCGCCCGCGGATGCGGCGGATGCGTCGATCGATACGCTGCTGGCGACGATCGATCGGTTTGATTCGTATAAAGAGCCGTTCGCGCCGCATCGAATTTTCGGCAATCTCACCGACGCAGAGGTGAGAAAGCTGAATCTGATTCATTGCGCCCATCATCTCTCTTACCTTGTTCCGCAGAGTTAAAAAGTTCATGTTTTCAAAGATCCTGATTGCTAATCGCGGCGAAATTGCACTGCGGATCATCCGCGCCTGTCGAGAGATGGGGATTGCCACCGCGTGCGTCTATTCCACCGCCGACAAAGATGCGGCTTATCTCCGACTGGCAGACCAGGCGATCTGCATCGGCGACGCCCCGCCGGGCGAATCGTATCTCAACATCCCGCGGATCATTTCAGCGGCTGAAATTGCCGATGTGCAGGCGATTCATCCGGGTTACGGATTTCTGGCGGAGAACTCTCACTTCGCCGAGGTTTGCCGGAGCTGCAAGATCGAATTCATCGGCCCGCCGGTCAAGGCGATGGCGGCTGTCGGCGATAAAGTCGAATGCAAAAAGCTTGCGAAACGAGCGAAGGTTCCAACCGTGCCCGGCAGCGAGGGCGCGGTGGATGACGAGAAGGCCGCTCTGAAAATCGCGAACGCGATCGGCTATCCCATTATCATCAAGGCCGCCGCGGGTGGCGGCGGGCGTGGGATGCGCGTGGCGCACAACGATGTCTCGCTTCGCGCGGGTTTCCGCCAAGCGCAGGCGGAGGCGGAAAACGCGTTCAAAGATTCCACGGTTTATATCGAAAAATACGTTGAATTTGGCCGCCACGTTGAAGTGCAGATTCTCGCAGACAATCACGGCAACGCGGTGCATCTATGGGAACGCGATTGCTCGATGCAGCGGCGGCATCAGAAGTTGGTTGAGGAGTCACCCTCGCCGGTTTTGAAGCAAAGCGTGCGCGAAGAATTGTGCTCCTCCGCGGTGCGCCTGATCAAAGCCGCCGGTTACACCAATGCCGGCACGGTGGAATTCCTCGTCGATAAGAAACAGAATTTTTATATCCTTGAAGTCAACGCCCGCATTCAGGTGGAGCATCCGGTCACCGAGCAAGTGACCGGCATGGATCTGATCAAAGAGCAGATTCGCATCGCGCAGGGCGAGAAACTGGCTTTCTCGCAGAAGGATATCCGTCAAACCGGACACGCCATTGAATGCCGGATCAATGCTGAAGATCCCGCGCGCAATTTCGCGCCTTCGCCGGGCACGATTGCGGAGCTTCGCGTTCCGGGAGGGCCCGGTGTGCGGTGGGATAGCCACGTTTATGCGGGCTATCGCATCCCGCCAAACTATGACAGCATGATCGGCAAGCTGATCGTTCACCGCAAAACACGCGTGGAAGCGATCGCCGCGATGAAACGCGCGTTGGGCGAATTTCATATCTCGCCGATCCGTACGACGATCCCGCTGCATCTTCAGATCATGGATAACGAGAATTTCCGATCGGGCGATGTGGATACGGGGTTTGTCGAACGCTCGCTATTGGGGAAATAATTCACTGACATTTATTGGGATGTCGTAGGTACGGACGTGGGCGCGCTGGCGGGCTCACTGGTTGATTGCGTAGTGGCCGGGGCACTCGCCGGGGGGACACTCACGGGCAACGCCGGATGCCCCAACGAATCGCGATTGGTACGCTTCGCATCTTCGGTCATCAAGGACTGCGCGCCGTAAATCACCCGATCCCACTCAAACGCCGGACCGGGGTCTTCCTTGCCCTCATCCAGATGATAGTGCCCCATCACTCCCTGAAAGCGATTGAGCTGATCGGGCGGCAGGACGTGATTGATCACATTGCCCATCCCATCTCGCGGCGCATCGCAATTGATCTTCGGGAAAATCGTGCAGATCGTCGCCGTGAGCTTAATCAGTGACTGATATTGCTGCGGCGTGAGGTCATACATGCGATAATTTTTGCCCTGAATCGTTCCAACCACCGCCTCGTTCCGAATAGGCCGGGCGACAAAATCTTCGGTCAGAATCCCGCTATTTTTCGCGAGAAACGCCGGCAAAACAACGCGCGTTCGGCCATCCGAATCCTTTCGATACCACTGATCGAGCGTCGATTCTTTGTCATCCGTTGGATACGCGCCGATGTTCGCTATCTCGATGCCGATAGCCCGGCTGTTGCTTGTCGTCGCGTGCCAAGCACGTTCTTTCACATCGAGCGTTTGATAAATCGTGCCGTCCAGATCGAGCATGAAATGGACCGACAATCCGCGGTGATCCTGCAGGATATTGAAGCACTGCCGGCTCGTGCCGCAGGCGTCGTAGTGGATGATGAACTGATCGACGACATTTTGAAGCGTGGGCAGATCCCAACCGCCGCCACGAATGCGCTCGAAGGTCTCCGCGTCGACCTGGCTCTTGCGAATCCCAAAACGATTGGGCTGCGTGAAATCTTTGGAAAGCTCTTTGGAGGTTGAGTCGTAATCGGCGACATCCCACGGGGCGAATCGCCGCTCGGTGCGATAGGCGTCATATCCATCGGGATCGGTCCAGAGAATGACGCGCGTGTTGGTGTGATAAAGTTGGCCGCAAACCATGATCTCATCGCCGGTGCGAGCCAGCATGGTGCCGGGGCGCCAATCGACGTGAGTTTGCGGCTGCTCCACAACAGTCGGCGTAGGCAGCGGCACCACACTTGGCAATGGCGTGGTGGGTTGAACGATGATGGAGATGGGCGCCGTCGTAGGCGCGGGGGGATTCGCCGGCCGACAGCCGGTGTTTTCAGAAATGCAAACCGAAAGCAATACAAGGATAGCGCCGACGCCAATAAGTTGCTTCATAGAATTTCCGGAGTTTACCCTCGATCGCGCCCAACCCAAAGAAATTGTCTCGTCCATCACTTCGATGCCAGGGGTTGCTTCTTATTGGCCGCGGGTCGCGCGGCCGGGGCCGGCGCGGGCTCGCCCTTCTCATCGCGCTCATGGGCGGCGTGCATCAGATTCCTCAACACCATCAAACATGCCTCCGATTCCATGAATGTCGCCGGCATTCGCAGATAAACCGTCTTCTCATCGATCACCCGCAACGTCCCGGGCGCGCCGGTTAGCGCGTGCTGCGCCTTGCTGGCATCGCGCACGGTCAGCACCACGTCAGGCCCCTGCCGGATCATGCTCTCAATTCCATACATTCCGGCCAGCAGTCGAAGTTCTGTCAAAGCAAATAGAATCAGCGCCTGCCTGGGCGGCTCGCCAAACGCATCTTCCATGTGCTGCTTCAACTCATCCAACATCTTCAAATCGCTGCATCTTGTCAGGCGGCGATAAATATCCATTCGTTGCCGATCGCCCGCGATGTACGTTTTTGGAATAAACGCGCTGATGCCGATTTCCACATGGGCTTCCGGACGCGTGGGCTTCTGTTCCTTTTTCAATTGTCGAACCGCATCTTCGAGCAACTGGCAATACATCTCATAACCGACAGTCGCGATATGACCGGACTGCTCGGGGCCGAGAATGTTGCCCGCACCGCGAATTTCCAAATCGCGCATGGCGATTTTGAAGCCGGCACCCAGATGCGAATATTCTTCGATCGCTTTCAATCGCTTGGCGGCAATGGGCGTGACTGGGCGATCCGCAGGTAAAAGCAGGTAACAATATGCTCGATGTTTCCACCGCCCTACTCGCCCGCGAAGCTGGTGCAGCTCGCTCAATCCAAATCGATCCGCATTGTTGATGATAATCGTGTTGGCGTTGGGGATATCCAAGCCGGATTCGATGATGGTGGTGCAAACCAGAATGTCGGCTTCGTGGCGAATGAACTTGAGCATCACCTCTTCAAGCTCGCCCTCGCCCATCTGTCCGTGCCCTACCAGGATTCGCGCATCGGGCACCATCTGCTGGATCTGGTCGGCCATGTCGAGAATGTTGCTCACGCGATTGTGGACGAAATAAGTCTGCCCCTCGCGTTGAAGCTCGCGAAGCAACGCGAGTTTGACGCGATTTTTATCGAAGGACATGACTTCGGTCACAACGCTTCGCCGATCCTGCGGCGCGGTGGTGAGCGAGCTGATATCGCGCAGGCCGAGCATCGACATATGCAACGTTCGCGGGATCGGCGTGGCCGACATCGTCAGCACATCCACCGTTCGCCGCATCTGCTTCAATCGCTCTTTGTGTGTCACGCCAAAGCGCTGCTCTTCATCGACGACGACCAATCCGAGGTCGGCGAATTTGATGTCGTTGCTGATAAGGCGATGCGTGCCGATGAGGATATCAATCTCCCCCGCCGCCAGTTTCTTGACGATTTCTTTCTGCTGCCTGGCGGATTTGAATCGGCTGATGGAGTCGATGCTGAACGGATAATCCGCCATGCGCTCGCGGAAGCTGCG
>DATAPK010000556.1:0-1880 GCA_036265245.1 Tepidisphaeraceae bacterium
TCGACATCCATTTGCACCGTATCCAGATCGACGCTGATCAGCGCATCGCCTGTTCCGGGGGAGGCGTTCGCCGGTGATTCGTTGGCGCCGCTGAGCGCCACCGTGTATTCGATCTCGTGCGCGGTCGCCGAAGCAGCGTACGCGAGCGTCAGCAGGCAGAGCTTGGAAAATGTGTGAGCGGGCTGATTCATCTGGCGCGTACCATGCGCGTCTGAGGCAGGTTTTGTCGCGATTGCAGATTTTGCATGGTAGTGCATGCGTTTGCAAAAGGTATGATCCGCCGGTTCGTTCCAGTTCGGGGGTTCCTCGCCGCGTGGTTGATCGAAGGAGAAGGAGAGTTCGATCATGTCTCGCTTCCCTGCGCTTGTCGCACTCTGTGCGCTGTTCTGTGCGAGCCGGACCACTTTTGCGGTGGTAAAGGACTACCAGGCGATTCTGGACGGCCCCAGTGAAAGTCCGCCGAACGCCTCACCCGGAACAGGCTTCACCGAAGTCACCATCGACACCATTGCCAACACGATGAAGGTGCATGTGGATTTCGCCGGGCTCCTCGGCCCGTCAACCGCATGTCACATTCATGCGCCCACCGCGGATCCATTTACGCTCACTGCAGGCGTGGCGACGACCACTCCCTATTTCACTGGATTCCCCATCGGTGTCACCTCCGGATCCTATGACAACACGCTGGACCTCACGGCGGCATCGAGTTACAACCCCGCGTATGTCACCGCCAACGGAGGGACGCCCGCCAGCGCCGAAGCGGCGTTGCTCGCGGCCATCGATGCTGGGAAGAGCTACCTCAACATTCACACGACCGTCGTTCCCGGCGGCGAGATTCGCGGCTTCCTGGTGCCAGTGCCGGAACCCGGTTGCGCGGCCGTGATCGGCGTGTCGGCGATGCTGTTGGGGCGCCGTCGCCAACGCGCCAGCTGATTTCAGCAGGTTCATTCGCCAGGTCATCTTCAAGACCCTCTCAACGTGCAGACCTCCGCCGCCGCCGGGCCGCTCATCATCGCCCCGGTGGCTGGGGTTAGCGTCCTGCGGCTGCTGTTACGGCAAAGCCACCTGAATTCACCGCTCATAACCATCAAACCACGCTGCTTTTGTGGCCATGTGACTTGACGATCCCCCGTGGCCCGATAAAGTATTCCGCCTGCTGGCGGTTCGCACGTAATTTGCATCGCGGCCAAACATTGGACGGTGATGCGACGTACTGTCGATATCCGCTTGTGTTCCGACAAGGAGTGACTGTGAAGATCGAGCCAAACTAATGGCTCGTGTCGATCGAAGCCCAAGGGCTCATCGGCATGGAGCCGATTTTCCCCTGGGCATCGGTATAGCGATTCTCAAACTGTCGCACTATCGCAAGCCCAGGGCATCGCCTTGGGTTTTTTGTTTGGAAGAGGAATGAAACCACAGATGAACACAGATAAACGCAGATAAAGAAAAGACGAATTGCATTGAGCTGTCTTTATCTGTGTTCATCCTTCATCTGTGGTTAGAAATCTGCTTTGAGGAGTAATTTATGTCCCGCGACCTGACCAAGATTCGGAATATCGGCATCGCCGCCCACATTGACGCCGGCAAGACCACCGTCTCCGAGCGCGTCCTCTATTACACCGGCAAGATCCACAAGATGGGCGAAGTGCACGAAGGCACCGCCACCATGGACTTCGATCCCGAAGAACAGAAGCGCGGCATCACCATCAACAGCGCCGCAACCACGTGCCCCTGGGATCGCAACGGCGAGCGCTACACGATCAACCTGATTGACACTCCCGGCCACGTCGATTTCACCGCAGAGGTCGAACGCTCCATGCGCGTGCTCGACGGCGCAGTCGCCGTCTTTGACGGCAAGGAAGGCGTCGAAGCCCAATCCG
>DATAPK010000557.1:0-5051 GCA_036265245.1 Tepidisphaeraceae bacterium
CCGGAAGCAGTAATGCTGATCCCCCTTCACCAGGCTCAACGTCTTCATTTCTTCAGGTGTTTTTGTCTTGTCAGGCATCGAATCACTCCTTACCGATTTCCCACGCGATGCAACAGATCGCGGATCAACTGGTGATAAGCAAATCCACAGTAGCGATCCATGCTTTCCACGTATTCCTTGGGCCCCATCGGCCCCTGCGGATCATTTCGACCCTCCGCATAAAGCCAAAGGTCTTCCCGCGTGCTTCCATTGGCGGCGTCGAACATGCCCACCACCTGCTTAAAATTTCCCGTCAGCGGCAACACCGGCGCAACCTGCGTTGCTGGCTCCTGCGTCACCGGGTCCTGCATCTCGACCGAAGCCGCAGGCCTCGCATACCCGATCGGCTTTTCAAACAACTGCAACGCCCCACCGAACTTCGGCGGGTTATACGGGTCGTACAACGTCACCGTCGGCACAACCAGTGCATCGCAGCCAAGCAACTCGCACACCACCGCCGCCTGCTCCGGCGACTGCACCTGGGCGATTCTCAGGCTCATGAACACTTCGATCACCCGGTTCACCGGAATGACCGTCATCCCATGCACCTGCTGAAGCTGGTCGAAAACCAGATCCGCCTGCAAAAGCGGATCGACGTTTTCACCGCTCAGATCGATCGCCGGCGCCACCGCCCAAACCTGCCGGCGTAAGCCCGGCATCGACAGTTGCAGCTCGCTGCCATATTGCGGCTCATGATGAGTGCATCCGCACAGCAGACTCATCGCCGCAAACAACATCACAACTAACGTGCGAATCCTTCGCATGAAGCTTCATCCTTGAAGCAAGCCTTTACCGGCATGGTCACTTCAGTGACCATGTTTTCAATCAACAACTCTCACGCAGCGAGCGCAACAATCGCCACAAACGCGCCGCCGCACAAAAGCCATTTCAATGTTTTTCTGGCTGCCCGTTTCATGCTCTTACCCATCCTGAGTATCGGCATGATCGGACGTGGCAATAACGCGCGGAATAAACCGGCGCGATAAATAAGTTATCGGACGGCAGGAGCAATCAACTTGATTCGGGAAACAAATGGCAGGTTACTTCTTCTTCGGCACTTCCGGCGCCTGCGTCGGAAACAGCAGCGGAATGTCATCAATCTTCCACGTGCCATCCGGCTGTTGCTTGAAAAACATCTCGATCCGCTGCTGCGGCGCGTGGCTCGAAAACTCCATGATCGTCATCCCCACCCCCTGCTTTTGCCCGGTATCCGGCACGAAATCGAACGCCATTCGCCCATTCGATCGAACCGAGCTCACCTTCGTCCCATCCACCAACCCCTTCCACAGGTCGTGAAAGTCCTGCTGCTTCACCCGGCTGGTGAATTTGCTCGTAAAAAGCTGGTAAGCCCCGTCAAATTTGGCCTCATGCACATTCTGATCGAGCTGCGAAATCAGTTGGTTGATCGCGTTTTCATCTTCGCGATTGCGGGTGATCTCCATCACTTCCCGCCCGCCCACCAGCCCCGTAAACAGCAGCGCCAGCAATAGCCCCAGAATCGCCAGCCCCATCCCCGTCTGCGTCCCACTGCTCCGCCTGATCTGCCGCATCGCCAGGATCGCAAGAATGAGCGTAATGATCGGAATCGTCAGCAGAATTGGATCGAACAGCGAGAGCGCGCTGGCCACCCCCATGATCAGCGTCACCACCGCCATGCCGTTCACGGCCACATATTCCGTCGTCCCCAGCCCCGCCGTCGTCGACATCTTATGCAAATGCGACAACGGATCATCCGCCGCCGGCTTCGCCATCTCGCTGGGATTTGAGTTCAGTTCGGTCATCACAATTGGTTCAAGTCCGGGAAAGAAGTTGGTCGATTTTATCAGATGTTAGGCCGTCAAACGTACCCGAAAACCGCCTTTGTGAAAGTAAGCCAGCCATGACAAAACGTCAACTCATCGATGACATCCGTCGCTTCAACGTCACCGTCCAGCCGCAATTTCTCGCGCAATTCGACGAGGCAGCCTTGAAGCAATACCTCGAACACCTCGAATCCGCCAGCCGCAAACACGTCCGCATCGGCGGCTGGGTCCGCCGCCAACCCAAGCTCAAGCTGGTCAGCTAAAATCATTTTATCGCTTCAGACGCCGGGTCTGAGGTACTCCGAAGACCCGGATTCCCCCTGCACCCACAAAAAAAACGGAGAGATGATCCGCATCACGCGTTCATCTCTCCGTCTGTTTTTACTGCCAAACCCCACCCTACTGAACATTCCAAATCGTCAGATGGCTTGCCGGGCGAAGCATCAGCAGATCATCCAGATCGTCCTGCGACTGCTTCCCTTCATAATCCCAGTTACGCGCGATCATCGCCAAACGATCGTGCGTGTTGTAAGCAGGGGTATATCCAATTTCATTGGGCCGGGCGCACCCGCCCGCGACCATCAATCCGCCCAACAACAATAATCCGACAGCTTTCTTCATCGTGGCACCTTCCGGTTGAACCTGAAATTTAATCCGACCGGCGCGACCTTGTCAAAGCCCAAATTGCGGGGCGACAGCCGGGGGGTATGGCGCTTGTTCATGGCGATCCAGAGACCGCGAAAACGCGATGGCGCCAAGAAACACGCGAGGAAATCATTTTATATGTTCACTTCGCGGTTTCTTCGCGATTTCGCGCTTTCGCGGTCTCTCCCCATTCAACCCACCTATCGCCATAAATATGAGTTATACGCTAGCCAAGCTGATCAATCCCGCCAGGGATGCCCGAATCCCCGCCACCACCGCCTCATTCCGATAAAATGCGCCATGCCCTTCATCCACCAGATATTCGATCAACCCCGCCCGGTTTGCGTTAATCGACTTTGAAAAGGGCCACCAAAACCCCTGCGACCGCCGGTAACACGTCGCACTCACCACATTCACCGGGATTTCAAACCGAAAATCCGCCGAATGTCGCTCCGAAACATGCGAATCATCCGGCACCGGATCGAGCAAAAACAGGGAATCAACCCTCCGATCCGGTGCATTTCCAATCCATTCGATACACCGATCCCCGCCAAATGAATGCCCCACCAGCATCAACTTAGGCGTCGCAACCTGCTTCAAATCGACCGAATCCTCATAATTCGCCGGCACGATCGAAACCGACGGAAACTCCTCCCGCAACCGATCCATCAGCTTCGCCCGGTCCCCCTCCGCCTCATCCGACATAAACGGCAGCGCAAACCGCAGCCCCGTCACCAA
Organism: Tepidisphaeraceae bacterium; assembly: GCA_036265245.1. Classification (GTDB taxonomy): domain Bacteria; phylum Planctomycetota; class Phycisphaerae; order Tepidisphaerales; family Tepidisphaeraceae; genus DATAPK01. The sequence goes on from DATAPK010000557.1 coordinate 3,225, forward strand.
ATAAAGTGTCGCTTGAAAATCCATCATCCCCCCTCCAAGAACTGGCATGAAAGCCCACAGCCCCGCCGTGGGAAACTCTCACCATTCGTATTATACCCCCCTTTCCTGCATAATTCCGCCTACAAACCATGCCCTTCCTCCAAGCCGACCAGTTCAAGCACCACGTCGATTCCTTCAACGCGATGGATGAAGAAACCATCGTCAACCTCATCCCCAATACACAGTCCTGGCAATGGATGACCCAAAACATCCCGCTCTTCACCTGCCCCGACAAAACGATCGAGAAAATCTATTACTTCCGCTGGTGGACCTATCGCAAACACATCGTCCAAACGCCCGCCGGTCTGGTCGTCACCGAATTCCTGCCGCCAGTCAGTCACGGCGGCCCATTCAACACGATCAGCTGCGCCGCCGGCCATCACATCGCCGAGGGCCGCTGGCTTCGCGACCAAAAATTCCTCGACGACTACACCCGCTTCTGGTTCCGCGGCGACAACGGTAAGCCGCTGCGCACCTTCCACCATTACAGCAGTTGGATCGCTTCAGCCATGTACGATCGCTATCTCGTCACCGGCGATCACGCACAACTCATCGATCTCTTCGACGATCTCACCACCGATTACACCACTTGGGAAGCCGAACGCCTTCGCCCCGACGGCTTATTCTGGCAATTCGACGTCCGCGACGGCATGGAATCTTCCATCAGCGGCTCGCGCACCTTCAAAAACGCCCGCCCCACCATCAACAGCTATATGTACGGCAACGCCCGCGCCATCGCCGAAATCGCGACAATCGCCGGCAAAGAAAAAATCGCACCCACTTACCGCTCCAAAGCCGACGCCTTAAAAGCGCTCGTCCAAAAAACCCTCTGGGATTCAGACGCCCATTTCTTCAAAGCCCAGATAAGAGAAGACGGCCTCTCCGACGCCCGCGAAGAAATCGGCTTCATCCCCTGGGCCTTCAATCTCCCCGACGCCGGCTACGAAGACGCCTGGATTCAATTGATCGATCCCCACGGCTTCTGGGCTCCCTTCGGCATCACCACCGCCGAGCAACGCCACCCCCGTTTCCGAGCCCATCGTGTCGGCAATTCCGAATGGGACGGCGCCGTCTGGCCCTTCGCCACCTCACAAACCTTGAGCGCCCTGGCCAACCTCATCCGCCAATACAAGCAATCCTTCGTCACCCGCGAACATTATCTCGAAGCGATACAAGCCTACGCGCACTCCCAGCTCGAGAACGGCAAACCCTACATCGGCGACTATCTCGACGGCGCCACCGGCGAGTGGATCAAAGGCGACAACCCCCGCAGCCGCTTTTATAATCACTCCACCTTCAACGATCTCATCATCAACGGCCTCGTCGGCATCGTCCCCCGCCCCGACGCCACCATCGAAATCGATTCACTCCTGCCCGATCGCGCCTGGGATTGGTTTTGCCTGCAAGGCGTCCCCTATCACGGCCAACAACTCACCATCATCTGGGATCAAACCGGCAAAAAATTCAACGTCGAACCGGGCTTAAATATCTTTGTAGAAGATCGCAAAATTGCCCATTCGCCCAACCTATCGCGCCTTATCGCAAAGCTCACGTAATATGAACCAGGATTAAAGCACGCCCGGCAGTGGCACTTCAGTGCCGCTGTTTTCCGCAAAGACAATCGCGCCTTTCAATCCAACCCTTCTAAGCCACCTTCCAATCGACCCTTTTTCCGTATAATCCCCGCCACATGAATTTCAAATCGACGCTATTGCCATCGGTCATGGGGCTCATTCTCTGCGGCTTGGGATGCACAAGCGCACCCACCGACCCGCGACTCGCCTTCCC
>DATAPK010000558.1:0-22303 GCA_036265245.1 Tepidisphaeraceae bacterium
CGAATGGGTCCATGATCGGTCGCTCGCCAAAAAACTAAAAGCCTCAAATAAAATGACCACAGAGGCACGAGAACCCAGAGATCAGAGGAGAATCAATTAAAATAACTCATCTCTGGTTTCTTTCTCGGTGCTCTCTGTGACTCTGTGGCCAATCTTTTTTTTCAGACAATCCAGGAAAATCGGGATGCTTTACAGGCAGGAAAACCGAAATGCTCTACCCCCGGGCAGGGCGGCCATCACTCCAGAACAGACTCGCGAATTCGCTTCAAAGTCTGCTCGTCGGTAGTAGCGGGCCGGCACCCTTTTTCAGGCAAGACACACGTGAACTCCGCCCCAATGCTGTGCAAACCGTTCACCACCTGCCGCGAATGTAGAACCGTGCAAAGCAGTGTGATTGTTTTGCCGCCCGAGATGATCTGAACCGTGAATTGCTGTCCGGCCGGAAGCGTCTGCGGATAAAGAATATTGATCCCTCGCGGCGAAACGTCCCGCACCATGATCGGCACGGCGGGCAAATGCTCGCCCTTCAAAACCAACGACAACGGCAGCCGCGTTTGCACCTCAACCCGCGTCGAGCGCCGGCGTTCTTTATCCGCCTCCAACTGCTTGCCGGTGATCGCGTTGGCCAATTCCCGAAAAGATTCTGCTGACAACTTCATCCATGGTTTAATCGGGTGCTTACGTAATCGACTTAACTTGAAGCGATGGATGGACTTGCATATCAGCATGAAAAAGGCCGTTCGGGGTGGACCCGAACGGCCTTTATATTCAAATGTCGGGGGTTGAAGAAGGAGGGGGGGAACCTTCTTCGGGGAGTACCCCCGACAAAAAAACTCCGGAAGCGTTAGCCGCCGGAGCCCTCATGGCTCAGTAAGAAGGGCGGTCGAAACTGCCCTTGTCGAACTGTCATCGTTCGACCCGCAGACTATAGCCGACTGTAATTCAAATTCAAGAAGAAAAATTGTTGGTTACAGCAATAATTAATCGGTACCGGCGTTACAGGCCGCACAATCCACCACGTCATTCAGGATAGTCAGGCTGCTGCTGCCAATCCAATTCCACGCTCGCCGGAATGCCGTGATATTCGCGGGGGAAAACATAGTCCTTTCGCAGCGGAAACCCTTCCCAGTCATCGGCGCATAAGATCCGCCTCAGATCGGGATGGCCGTCGAAAACGATGCCGTACATATCGTACGCCTCGCGCTCGTGCCAATCCGCCGCCCGCCACAGGTCCGCCACGCTTGGGATATGCGGATTATCGCGCGGGCAATAGACCTTCACCGCGAAACTGTGCCGAAGATCGAAGCTCCAGAGATCATAAACCACGCACATTTTGTCGTCGGCCGCATAATCCACGCCCGACAGATTCTGCAGCCAATCCAGCTTCAATTGCGGCTCGCGCAAAAGAAATTCTGCAACCGCCCGCCAATCCCCGGCATCGACATGGATGCGCGGATGTTTGTCCTCCGGAAAAGAAGCGAGAATCTTCCCACCAAATTTCTGTTTCAGCAGCGACGCGATTTGAGCAGGGGCTGTCACGGGTCGGAAATATATACGACAAAGCGGACCAATGCGAGGGTTTGGTGGACGGAACCGCGCCATTTTGCGTGGCGCCCGCCGCGGTTTTGAGTGCGCTCCGAGGGGTGGGCGTTCGTTGCCCAGCGCTGGAACCCGCGTCCCGAGCGCTTGTGAGACTGTGCGCAGCGCTTCTCACCTCCTGCTGAGCGCAGGGGAACGCGCCCGCAGCGCAATGCACGCCTCCGATTCGAAGCGGGCGCGTTCCGATTCACTCCGCACGCGCGCCGCTTCGATGCGGGCGCAACATCAAAACGGGCGCAACACCGATATTTCGCTGGATTCGCAGGGTACACCAGGGGGTGGTGGTGGACATAAGAATGGCCTGCTCGTTTACTTTTCCCACCATCGGTCTTACTGTCTCGCCATGCTGGATAAGTCGTTCGCCAAGTGGTGGCTCAAGCGCGTGCAGCCCTTTTGCGAGGTGCCGCCTGAAAAACTGCTGGCCGAGCGCGAGGCGATCGAAAAACAGCAGGAATACAACCGCAATTACGCCGATTTCCTCAACAACGCCGTCTTGCCCGCCGTCGATGCCCTGGTGAAACTGCTCGCCGCCAACCGCGTGATCCACCGCGTCAGCACCTGGGGCAATCAACTTGCCCTCCGGATTCACCTGGCCTGGCGGTGGGGCGAACTGGTCATCGCCCAGACGCACGAGGATTGCGTTACGTTCGAGCATCACATCATCACCGAAGGCGAAAAGCGCGGCGAAGACTCCGCCGAGGATCATTCGCATCAATATGATCTCCGCGACCCCTTGCCCGGCACCGTCGCCGTCCAGGAACTCATGTTCTTCCTGAGCCGCGTCGCACAGGATTTAGTGGAAGGCGAGCCCGAGCCTGAACTGCCCCCCGGAGAAGGCCCTCACTAGCAAACCCAAAAGCCACAACCAAAAAATGACGAACAAAGGCTTTTGAATTTTGGAACTGTTTATGCTTTGATGCCTCTTTGTGAGTTGTGTGTTGTAACTTGTGAGTTCCAGCATGGCTCAGATATCCGAAGAAATCATCGACGGCGTCACCGTCCTGCACTTGGGCGGCAGTCTCACGCAGGACTGCGTCCCGGAAATAGAGAAGCGCTTCGGCGAACTCGCCCGCGTCAAAAAAGCCCGCGCCGTGATCGAAGTCGGCGAGGTCGATGCCATCACCACACCTGCCATTGCCATCTTCCTCGGCACCGTTCGCGCCATCGAAGCCGGCGGCGGCAAACTCGTCTTCGCCAACGCCCAGGGAATCATCGGCGATATCTTCGCGAGATGCCGGCTCGACGCCATCTTCACCCTCGCTGGCAGCGTCCCCGCCGCAGTGAAAGCGGTTCGGGCAAACTGATCCCCTTCAGCCGATTATCTCATTTGCCAAACTTTGTAATTGTTATTGCACAGTAACCTGCCTGACCGGGCCGGAAAACCCGTCGCCATGCGATTTGGCAAATAACCGGCTACAATATCCGCATGGCGAAGCAACCCGCCCGGCGAAGTGAATACGATCTGATCGAACCCATCGGCAAACGCGTCGTAATTCGGAAAGACGATAACAAGCGCGAAACCCGAAGCGGCATCGTATTGCCCGATAGTCACGAAATCCCCGTCATCACCGGCCGCGTCATCGCGGTCAGCAAGGCGATCGAAAACGACGGCGATCAGACCATCCGCCAATACGACAAAGTCCTCTTCGACCCGCGCGAGGCGATCCCCGTCGAGCTGGAGCACGACAACCGCCTGTTCGTCGTCGCCATCGATCGCGTGCTCGCGATCTTTCGCCGCTCAGATCAGCCTAAGCAGGCCACCGCCCGCAAAAGCGATCAGGAGCCCGACGCGCCCCCGGAAAGTTGAATTTGTCTTGCGCCTGTCGCGACTGCCATTTTCTGTAGCCGCGACGCCTGCGTCGCCTCTGTTCTCGATCAAAGATAGAGGGCGACGCAGCTACAGGTTTGGATTCAGTACGCGTACGTGCGATTGCCCTGAGTGACTAGACCGCGGTGCCGCGCAAAATGACGCTTGCGCCATCGCGACAGTAAAGAAAGTTGTGGAGTTTTTTTCATGTCGAAGAAAGTTGTACTCATAGGACACTGCGGCCCCGACTCAAGCTACCTGCGAATGGCCGTGAAATCCGCCATCAGTGATGCCACCATTCTATTTGCCGATGACGAGAACGAGTTGCAAAAGCTCGTTTCCGCCGGCACGGATCTGCTCCTCGTAAACCGCCAGTTGGATTACGGTTTCGCCAGTGAAAGTGGCGTTGAGTTGATTCGACAGCTCCGCGAAAAAAATCCAAACCTCCGCGCCATGCTCATCAGCAATTATCCCGAGGCGCAGGCTGAAGCTCTGGCAGCAGGGGCCCTCCCCGGCTTCGGCAAACGTGAAATCGGCTCCCCTCGCGTCCGCGAAATCATCCGCCAAGCCGCCCACGCCGACCCCGAAACGGCTTAGAAGCTGTTACGCTGTTTCAAAAATCATTGCAGCAACAGACGCCGGTGTCTGAGGTATTCCGAAGACCCGGATTTTCCCTGCAATTGATCCGTCTCTTCAGATTACCTCAGAAGCGGCATCTGAGTTTTGAAACACCTTCTTACCTCAATGATGCTTGAAATACTGCACCGCCCGCTCATGCTTCTCCGCGGCTTTGCGGCTGCCAAACGTCCCCAAATTCTTCCGATGCCCCTGTGAATCCGTCTTACGCGAATAAAGCCGATACTTCCCATCTTTCAGTTTGCGAATCATAAATACCTTTCGATAACGACCCCCCAATTTTCGCGCGTCACACGTCTGGCGGCAACGCCGAAAATAAAAAGCAACCGTTTAGCGCCGCCGCTTACGGCGGGTTTCTCCCGAAAATCACTTCCGTGTGAACCGCCCCATTCCCCATTACAATCCCCCAAATCGCTGCCCCGGGAGCACGACCGCATGGCCATCAAGAAAAAAAGCATCTGGCAGCCCAGGCTCTTTCGCCTCGGCCTGCTGCTCACCCTGATGGTCATCATCGCCGACTGGGGTAAGCTGCTGAACACCCCCGAAAATCTGCTTTACGATCGCCGCGCCAGATCTTGCCAGTATTTTATGCCGCCGCCGACCGACCGCATCGTCCACGTCGACATCGACGACGACAGCCTCAACGACATCGGCCACTGGCCTTGGCCCGGCGCAAAGCTGGCGAAAATTATCGACGAAATTTCCCTCGCCAAGCCCAAAGTCGTCGGCCTTGATATGTATTTCCCCGAAGCCGCCCCAAATGAATCCGACGACAACGCGCTGGCCGCGAGCATCAAACGCGCGGGCAACGTGATGCTCCCCATCTCCATCGAATTCAATGTTCCCACCGCTCCCGATCCGCTTTTGTTCCGCATGGAACATTTGCTCTTGGACGATCTGGAACTCTCGCCCGATCAAATCATCGCCGCCTTGCAACAAGCCGGCATGGATCGCTCCGATCTCACCGCCGAAGTCTGGCAAAAACTGAACCGCGCCCGAAAAATGGCCATGATGCAGCGCCTGGATAAAGAGATCACCGCCGGCGTGACCGACCTGCCCACGCTTCGCAAAAAACTCGTCCCCCGTTTCGAAGACTCCTCCACCCGCTCCGATGCCAGCAAGCTGTTCGACGAATCCTTCCCCAAGGAAATCGCCATCCACGCCACCGAACGCTTTCGCCTCCCGCTGCCCCAGGGAATCCCCATGTATTCCGCGCCCGGCGAGCGCGCGATCAACATCCAAAAGCTCGCCGAAGCCGCACGATATTCCGGCTTCATCGATCTGCCCCCTTCAAGCGTCGACGGCGCCGTCCGCAGCGTGCCCCTTATGGTCAACTATCGCGGCAGCGCCTTCCCGCACATGGCGCTCGGCATGGCCTGCGCGCTCCTGAACGTCGATTTCAAAGACATCCGCTGCACCGCCGATTCAATCATCCTGCCCGTTCCCGATCGCGATCCCATCACCATCCCCGTTCGCGTCGAGCGGTCTTCCAACCTCGGCGATGTCGGCGCCATCCTCGACGTTCCCTATTTCGGCAAAGCCGGCGGCGATAATTGGCTCACCATGTACGACTATCCCCGCCACCAGCAGCCCGTGGCCCATCTCAAGATCGATGTCTTCTGGACCATCCACCAATTGGCCGACTCAATCCAGACCAACAACACAAAGGCCGACAAGATCCTTCAGGACATCGCCACCGGCATCTCTTCCACCGCCGCCGCCAAATATCTGAAGCAGATTCCAGATCCATCTGATACCGACGCGCGGCTGTCAGCGATCGACGCCACTCTCAAAGAAATGAGCGAACTTGCCGGCGACGCCATGGCCAAGCCCGAAAAAGACCTGACCGACGACGAAAAATCCCTCGTCCTCCCCTTGCGCGGCCTGGCGGACATCGCGCGCATCAATCACGAAAGCCAATCCCTCCTCATCAAGGATCGCCTCGATCTTCAACACCAATTGCAGGGCAAAGCGATCTTCGTCGGCTGGGCTGCCGAAGGAAATGGCGATGTCTACGCCACCAGCCTCTACCCCCAATGCCCCGGCGCGGTGATTCAGGGCGTCATCGTCAACGGCATCCTCACACAGGAACTCTGGCGGCGTTCGCCGCATTGGGTCACCGCCCTCATCACCCTCGCCATCGGCATGCTCACCTGCTTCCTCGTCACGATTCTCCCTCCCTGGCGAGCATTATTCTGCACGCTGCTCGTGATGGTCGGTTACGTATTGATCAATGGCGAGATTCTTTTTGATTATGGCAATTGGGTTGTTGGAGCAGCCGGCCCCCTCATCGCCAGCGCCTTGGTCTTACTTGGCCTGACGCTCATCAACTTCATTAACGAAGCCGCTGAGCGCCGCCGTATCCGCAAAAGCTTCAGCAACTATGTCGATCCCGCGCTGGTCGAATTTGTCGAAGAGCATCCTGACCAGATCCATTTTGCTGGCGAACGCCGCGAGATGACCGTCGTCTTCACCGACCTCGCCGGCTTCACCACCATCTCCGAAACCCTCGGCGAGCGCACCGTCGCCTTGCTCAACTCCTACTTCGGAAAAATGGTCCCCATCATTCGCGAGAACCACGGCTACGTGAACAAATTCCTCGGCGACGGCCTCATGTTCTTCTACGGCGCCCCGCGCGAAAACCCCAACCACGCCGCCGACGCCGTCCGCACCGTCATCCAGATGCGCAAAGCGCTTGATCCATTCAACGAATCCCTCCGCCAAAGCGGCTTGCCCTCGCTCGGCATGCGCGCCGGCATCACCTCCGGCCAAATGCTCGTCGGCGACGCCGGCTCGCGCTCCGACGACGAGCGCCACAACGCCGCCGACTACACCGTCCTCGGCGACAAGGTCAACCTCGCCGCCCGTTTCGAATCCGCCAACAAATTCTTCGGCTCAAATCTCCTCATCAACCAACTCACCCGCGACCTCATCGGCGACCGCTTCCTTCTCCGTCCCATCGGCAAAATCACCGTCACCGGCAAAAGCGAAAACGTGATGACCTACGAGCCCCTCTGCGAGCTCTCCGAAGCCACCCCCCAGCAAATCCTCCACGCCCAGCTTTCAACAAAAATCGTCGAAGCCTTCCAAGCCGCCCAATTCAACGATTGCCTCCTCCTCTGCGACGAACTCGAATCCAAAACCCCCGACCCCCAATTCGCCGCCACCTACCGAAAACTCAGTCAAAAGCATTTAAGCGCTGGAACCATTCCCCCCTTCGACGGCCGAATCATCCTCAACGAAAAATGACGCGCAACAAAACTTTCCTTGACCCGCCCCAACAACCCGCGAAGATTAGCAAAGCTGCTTCGCATCCTGTAGCTGCGACGCCTGCGTCGCCTCTGTTTTTTGGAGACGGGCGACGCAAGCGTCGCAGCTACAGGGCAATGTGAGTAGCAATAGGTTTATCCAAGAGAAGGTGGCATGACTCGCGGGCATTCTCTTTTTCTCCTCACATTCCTCAGCATATTGACACTCTCCTTCGCGCGCCCAACCCTGGCCCAGGAACAACTCGGCAAATTCGAAAAACAACTCGAGCAACTCCACCGCGACGAATATCTCCGCATCGATCAATCCATCCCCGCCGAGCGCCGCGCCCTAGTCGATTACGGCGCCTACATCACCGCCAGCTATCTCTCCCTCGACGACCAGAACAACGACAACCACGTCCTCCGCCAATACGAAATCGTCGGCTACGGCCGCGTCAACATCGACAACGTCCAGGAAGTCTTCATTCGCGGCCACGTCGGTTATCAGGATTTCAACGACCAGGACAGCTTCGACGGCCACGGCGATGAAATCATCGATCCCGATTTCGAACGCGCCTACTACCGCTTCGATCTCCGCCGCGCCCTCGAAGCCTATCAAGGCAAAGAATCCAGCGGCGATCTCATCCTCCAAGCCGGCCGCGATCTCGTCTACTGGGGCAACGGCCTGGCGATGAGCGAAACCATCGACGGCATCATCGCCCACGTGCAAACGCCCCTCGTCGATATCGACGCCATCGCCGGCGTCACCCCCGTCCGCACCGTCGATTTCGACACCTCCCGCCCCAACTTCGATCACAACACCCGCCGCGGTTTCTACGGCATGCAGCTCAGCCGTCAGTTCGGCAAGCAACGCCCCTTCTTCTATGCCCTCATGCAGCGCGACTACAACAAAGACGACACCCTTGATTTCTCAAGCCCTGAAATTCACACTCGATTCCGTTACGACAGCTACTACCTCGGCCTCGGCTCCGGCGGCGCACTCTCCGATCGCCTCGTCTACGGTTTTGAAATGGTTTACGAAGGTGGCGCCGGCCTGTCCAACAGCTATCAAGTCCCGCCCGGCGGTGGGGGGCTCACCGGCGTCCCGCAAACCGACGACCCCATCCACGCCTTCGCCGGCGACATCCGTCTCGATTACGTCTTCAGCGACGAACACCAAACCCGCCTCAGCCTCGAAGCCATCATCGCCACCGGCGATCAGGATCGCCTCACCAGCACCACCGACACCTTCGGCGGCAATCGCCCCCACACCGGCGACAACGCCTTCAACGCCTTCGGCTTCCTCAACACCGGCCTCGCCTTCGCCCCGCCCGTCTCCAACCTCATGGCCCTCCGACTCGGTGCATCAACCCTCCCTCTCTCCTCCATCCCCTGGTTCGACCACCTCCAAATCGGTGTCGACACTTTAGTCTTCGCCAAAACCCGGCAAGCCGCCCAGATCGACGAACCCACGAGCACCGATCACCGCTACCTCGGCTGGGAGCCCGACCTGTTCATGAACTGGCAAGTCACCAACGACGTCACCCTCGCCCTGCGCTACGGCATCTTTTTCCCCGGCGACGCCATCCAAAACAACGACCAAAACCGCCAATTCTTCTTCGCCGGAGTGACCTATGCATTCTAGTATTTGCCGCTTGCGGCTTAGCGCTCCTCTTTCTCCCTCTCCCTGTACCCAATCGTTCGCGGAGATCGCGAGGTGGAAGGGCAGGGAAGAGGGTGCATTTCCCCCCGACACACGATCCACAAAAAAATTCTTGCTTTTCCTTACCCTCCTGCTTTGCGGATGCGCATCCACCCCCACCGAAAAATCCGTCCTCACCCAACTCTCCTCCACCCCCAACACCACCGATCTCGACTTCTGGCACACCCTCTCATCCAGCCCCGTCGCCACCAACGACGACGCCTTCCACGCCCTCCTCCTCTACCTCGATGGAACCGATTCTTCGACGACATACGACGAGCGCGTCGCCACTCTCAAGCAGCGCAATCTCCTCTCCACCAACTTCACCGGCGCCGCCGACCAAGCCATCGAACGCGGCACCCTCGCCGTCTCCCTCGTCAAAATCCTCGACCTCAAAGGCGGCCTCACGATGCGGCTCTTCGGCGTCTCTCCGCGCTACGCCCTGCGCGAGCTCGAATATCGCCACATCTATCCCGAAAGCAGCGAGCAACAACTCTTCAGCGGCGCCGAATTCGTCGGCGTCATCGGCCGCGTCGAAGATTTCAAGGAAGGAGACCCAGCGAGCTTCCCCGCGAAGATTCTGTACGTCGGCGCCGAACCCGTCGAGCCGAATGAGACAATCGAATCCGCAAGCGACGATGCGCCCAAGTATCCCGCCTTCCTCTCCACCGCCGCCAACCTAACTCTGCTCGACCCCGCCACCACCGAAGCCGCCAGCCAGCCCGCCGCCGTGAAAATCCCCGACGGTCCCCTCGAAATCGTCATCACCGGTGTCCGCGGCACCGCCCAATTCCGAATCCCGCCCGAAGAAGCCTGGAAAAAAGCCGAGAAGGGTCAGCCGCTCACCGAAGGATCAGAACTCCGCACCGGCATCAAAAGCGCCGTGCAACTTCAGATCCATCCCGATCAAACCATCACCATCGATCGCCTCGGCGTCCTGAAAATCGATCGCGCCACGCTCTCCGCCGGCAAAATCGTCGCCAGCGTCTCCATGCCCTATGGCCGCACGCGCTACGACATCGACGCTGCCAACCGCGAATACGACGCCACCGTCCGCAGCCCCAATTCCACCCTCGGCATTCGCGGCACGCAGGTCAGCCTCTTCGACCAGCGTCCCTTCCCGCCCGAAGCCGTCAGCCTCACCGGCACCGCCCAGTTCCAAAACCTTCATCGCCAGCTCGTCGCCCTCGGCAAGCACGGCCAGGGTAAAACCAAAATCACCGGCAACGCCTCCAGTGCCGCCCAACTTTCCCTCGCCGAAGCCGTCGTCGATCCAACTTTTTCCGATGCGCGAACTCAATCCGAGCAACCCCTGGTCGCCTCGCTCCTCTCGCGCGGTGCCGTGTTCGATTTCAATCGCGACACCGGTGTTCCCACCGTGCACGGCGGCACCGTCCCCCAAACCAACGCCCAGCTTTTCCCCCTCCTGCCCGGCCAACTCGATTTCGTCGCCCGATGGTCCAGCGATGTAAACATCAACCTTCTCGTCTCCACCCCCGGCACCGCCGCCAACCCCGGCGGCGAAGTCCTCTTTCCCGCGCAGGGCCTGCTCCAAACCCCCAGCGGCGGAAAACTCCCCTTCGATCACACCGGCGGCCCCCACGGCGGCATCGAAATCGCCCACTGGGACACCGCCAGTTTCCCCACCGGCATCTACGGAATTTTCGGCAACAACGAATCCAATAAAACCGCCCGCGTCCGCATCGACGCTTTCCAAAACAAAAATCCCCTCACCCCTTTCGGCGGCGACCTCGGCGTTCCCATCGATCAAGTGGCTGACGTCCCTCCCGGCGGAAACATCGCTCTCCTCTTCGATGTCCACGCCTCCACCCCGCAAACCCCCTCAAGCCTCACCGTCTCCAAAAAGAAACCCGCCGTCATCGCAAAACCCGCAATCACCCCAACGAAAAAAGCCCGGCCATAAAGGTCGGGCTTCTCATCGTCAAAATAAAAAGGTCGGGGGGTGAAGAAGGAGGGGGGGAGCCTTCTTCGGGGATAACCCCCGACCCAAGGCGATCATATTGAATCGCCCATCCAAGACAAGTATTTCTCGCGCAAGTGACAGAAGATTTTTTGGGCAAAAATATCGGCGAAAAGATGTGCTATTGTCGTTGCAATCGTCCCAGCAAAACCACCGCGATCACTGCCACCGCCGCGTTGCCGCTCCAGATCAGATTTCTCCCCAGCTCAAACGGATTGTGAAAGTTCGCCCCCAGATCGTGAGGTACGTTTTCGCATGTGTGCTGTCCGGTAATAATCAGCGCGATGCAGATCAACGCCGGCACCACGCTCAGCGCAAACGCGCTCAGAAAATTCCCGCTGCGGAACATCATCCCCAGCGCGCATCCCACCATCACCAGGATAAAACAGCTCACCGCGAAGCTCACCCGCCCATGCAGTTCGCTGCGAACCGTGTTGAAAACAAACGTCTGCTCCCGTTGCAGCGTTTTCACTTCGCCGGGGAAGATCTGTGAATTCTTCAGATAATATTTTGAAGTCCGCGACGTCGGAAGCTGGCGGATCGTGTCAGTCATCGGCACGTCAAAATCCAGCGGATATTTCACGTGCGGCGTTACGCTGTCGCCAATCCGTTCCATCGCATCGCTCAAATCCACGCGGGCGTGCATCGTGCTCGTCGTATCGTCCGGAATCACAGTGATCTCAATCGCCTGGGCTTCAAACGTTCGCAGCGCCTGTCCGTTCTCTTCCTGAAAAACCCGCACCGGCCGCGTCACGTCCGGCGTGCCCGCGCCCACTACCAGTTTCCCTTCCTGCAAATCCGTCGCCGCCTTGCCGCGCATGATCACGATGCTCTGGTTGCCGCTCACCATCCGCCCCAGGCTCTCTTCTCCGCTTAACGCATCCGCGATCGTTTTCAGGAAAATCTGCTTCTGCTCCGCCGCCACGAAGTTATTCAAAATCCGCCGCACCCGTGTCGAACTGCTCTCGTCATTCAGCAATTCCTTCAATCGCCACACATCCATGAACTTCGTGTTCTCCCGCACCAGCGACGGGCTCCTCGCGGCAAAATCCGAACTGCTCGTCCCGCCTTCCATGCCCGTCGCGATCCGCGGAAATTCAATCCCACCCTGCAACCGCGCCGTAAATGCCAATTCATCCGTCTGCAAATCCTGAGTGATGCGGACTGTCGCTTGGCGGGCGATATAAAAATTCTTAGGCGTCTGAATCGCGTCCGAACTCTTATCCGGATTGGATTCATACTGAACAAACATCGGCGCGATCAGCAGCACAACCTGCTCTTCGGGATGGTCCGCATCGCTCGACACCACCTTCGCCCCCTGCGCAAACACCGTAACCGACTGCCCCTCCTGCTCCATCTTAATCTGGTGCGTCCGCTCCACCTCGTTGGCGATGATCTGCCCTACATTTGAAAAAAGTACCTTCTCCGCCTTCAGCATGAAGATCGGCACGATAAAGCAAAGCAGCAGCAGCCCCAGAATTGCAACGCTCAGCCCCAGCACAAACGCCGGCGCCGCCATCGCCAGGTGGCTGATCCCCGCCGACCTGCACGCGACGATCTCGTTATCCGCGCTTAGCCGTCCATAAACGATCGTCGTCGCAAACAGCGCCGCGATCGGCAGCGAATAAGCCGTCATCGGCGGCTGAAAATACGCCAGCATGTGCGTCACCTGCCCCATGCTCAACCCATGCTCCGTCAACGGGCGCAGCAATCCCCCAAAGCTCATAATGCCCGCGAGCACCCCGCTCGCCATAAAAAAAATGCGAACCAGGTCTTTGAAAATGTACCAAAACAGCGTGCGGCTCATGTGTTGCGGAGAATGCTAACGGACTCCGACTCATGGATCAAAGGACCGCGAAATGCAAAAGCATGAAACATGAATACATGAAACATGAGAATGAGCTGACTGTATCTCTTCATGTTTCATGTCTTCACGTTTCACGCTTGTTACAATCCTGCCATGCAGCTCCGCTCGCTGGCCCATCACCTCCTCGATTTCTGCTACCCCGGCACCTGCGCCGTCTGTCGCGACCCCTGCGAAGGCGACGTCCCCCTCTGCGAAAACTGCCGCATCAAGCTCGCCACCCTCGAACTCTCCCCCGCCTGCGAACAATGCGCCATGCCCCTCAAAGAGCCCGACGCCCCCTGCGCCTATTGCCAAAACGACGGCGTTCCCCACTTCGAAAAAATCCTTCGCCTCGGCGTCTTCGAAGATCCCCTCAAGCACCTCATCCACCAGATGAAATATCATCGCTCCTGGCAACTCGCCGAATTCCTCGCCGACCGCCTGCTCGACCAGGAATCCGTCAAAGCCCTGCTCACCGAAACCCAGGTGATCGTTTCCGTCCCTCTTTTCTTCACCCGCCAACTCCTCCGCGGTTACAACCAGGCCGAGCTCATCGCCCGCCACCTCTCTCGCCGCTGCCGTATAAAATTCGTCAACGCCCTCACCCGCGTCCGCCCCACGCAAACCCAAACCAACCTCTCCGCCACCCAGCGCATCGAAAACCTCCGCGGCGCCTTCGGCCTGATCGATGCCCGCCACATCAAAGACAAGCACGTCGTCCTGATCGACGACGTCATGACCACCGGCGCCACCCTCCAATCCGCCGCCCGCGCCCTCCAAACCGCAAAGCCCGCCACCCTGTGTGCAATCACCGTCGCCATCTCCGACCCCCGCGGCCGCGGATTTGAGCAAATCTGACACCTGCGCTATAACCTTCCCCATGCAATCAATTCAGCGGAAACCGAAACGGGTTCATCCATCGCTTGCGTCATCGCGACTTCAACAAACAAAAATCACAATTCTCCTCCTCGGCGGAATTCTCTCCGGCTGCGCATCACAGAATAAACTCGCAATTGCCCCCGACCTCTCCACCAACCCTCCCCCCAACGCCTACCTCGACCTCAACAAAAACGGCCGCCTCGATCCCTACGAGAACCCAACACTCTCCATCGAACGCCGAATCGACAATCTCCTCTCCCAAATGACCGTCGAAGAAAAAACCTGCCAGCTCGCCACCCTCTACGGCTACGGCCGCGTCCTCAAAGACCCGCTCCCCACCTCCGAATGGAAATCCGAAATCTGGAAAGACGGCATCGCCAACATCGACGAGCAACTCAACGGCTGGCCTCCCAAGCGCGTCAATGGCCAGCCCGTTCCCGCCAACCCCAACATCTGGCCCCCCTCCGCCCACGCCCGCGCCATCAACCAAATCCAGCATTGGTTCATCGCCGAAACTCGACTCGGCATCCCCGTCGATTTCACCAACGAAGGAATTCGCGGCGTCAATCACTACGCCGCTACCTGCTTCCCCAGCCAAAACGGAATGGGCTGCACCTGGGATCGCGAACTCTTGCGCGAGCAGGGCGAAATCGTCGGCGCCGAAGCCCGCGCCCTAGGCTACACCAATATCTACGCCCCCATCATGGACGTCTCGCGCGACCAGCGCTGGGGCCGAAACGAAGACACCTTCGGCGAATCCAGCTACCTCACCGCCGAACTCGCCATCCCCATGATCGAATCGATGCAAGCCAACGGCGTCGCCTCCACCCTCAAACATTTTGCCCTCTACAGCATCCCCAAAGGCGGCCGCGAAGGTCTCGCCCGCACCGACCCCCAGATCGGCCCCCGCGAAGCCGACGAAGAACTCCTCTACCCCTTCGCTCGCGCCTTCCGCGAAGCCCACCCCTGGGGCGTGATGAGTTCCTACAACGATTACGACGGCGTCCCCATCTCCGGCTCCGACTACTGGCTCATCGACATCCTCCGCCACGAATACGGCTTCAACGGCTACGTCGTCTCCGACTCCGACGCCGTCGAATATCTCTTCAACAAGCACCACACCGCCGGCACCTACAAAGAAGCCGTCCGCCAAGCCGTCATGGCCGGCCTCAACGTCCGCACCACCTTCAACCCACCCCAGCGCTTCATCCAGCCACTTCGCGAACTCGTCCACGAAGGTGCCGTCCCCATGAAAGTCCTCGACGCTCGCGTCCGCGATGTATTGCGCGTGAAGTTCTCGCTAGGCCTGTTCGATCATCCCTACGTCGATCCCCAACACGCCGACGACGTCGTGATGTCCCAGAAAAATATGGACGTCGCCCTTCGCGCCTCGCGAGAATCCCTCGTCCTCCTCAAGAACGAAACAAATCTCCTGCCACTCAAGAAGTCTTTGAAGAAAATCCTGGTCTGCGGCCCCAACGCTAGCGACCCCTGGTACGCCCAATCCCGCTACGGCCCCTCCAGCGAACCCGTCACCACCGTCCTCGAAGGCATCCGCAATAAATTCAAAACTCCTCCAACTACTGTAGCCGCGACGCCTGCGTCGCCTTCTTTAATCGGTGACCCTGCGTCGCCTTCTTTACCCAGCGAAAATGCGGCGACGCAGGCGTCGCAGCTACAAAATGAACAGACCACCGAAGTCGTCTACGCTAAGGGCTGTAATTCCGTCGATCCCGGCTGGCCCCAAACCGAAGTCCTGCCCGAGCCCATGACCGAAACCGAAAAACAGGGCATCGACGAAGCAGTGGCCGCCGCCAAGGGCGCCGATGTCGCCATCGTCGTCCTCGGCGACGGCCGCCACACCACCGGCGAAGACCAATCCCGCACCAGCCTCGACCTCCCCGGCCGACAACTCGACCTCATCCAAGCCATCTCCGCCACCGGCACCCCCGTCATCCTCGTCCTCATCAACGGCCGCTCCATGTCCATCAACTGGCCCGCCAAAAATATCCCCGCCATCCTCTGCGCCAATTTCCCCGGCGCCCAGGGCGGCACCGCCATCGCCGACGTCCTCTTCGGCGACTACAACCCCTCCGGCAAACTCACCACCACCTGGCCCAAAACCGTCGGCCAAATCCCCATGAACTTTCCCACCAAACCCAACGCCCAGTGGGAATCCCCCAAAGCCGCCAACGTCGCCGGCGCTCTCTATCCCTTCGGCCACGGCCTAAGCTACACCACCTTCGACTACTCCAACCTAAAAATAAAACCCGCCAAAGATGACAAGTTCACCACCACCGGCGACGTCATCGTCAATGTCGACATCAAAAACACCGGCAAACTCGACGGCGATGAAATCGTCCAACTCTACACCCGCGACCTGGTCAGCTCCGTCACCACCTACGAAAAACAACTCTCCGGCTTCCAGCGTGTTCCCCTCCACTCCGGCGAAACCAAAACAGTGGAGTTTCTCATCAAGAACGAACGCCTCTCCCTCATCAACCGCAACTGGAAACGCGTCGTCGAACCGGGCGAATTCAAGGTGATGGTGGGGGCGTCGTCGGAAGATATCCGATTGGAGGGATTATTTACGGTGAAATGATTTAGCGTCCGTCACGCGGTCGTCAACAAACGGCACGGGTGGCAAGTAGAACTTTACATGTGCCATAAAAGTATCGCGGCGTGCAGTTGGCCGGGGATGGCGCACACCAGTTTTGCTGCTGTGTGCGCTTCGAAGCGGCGCGCGTGCGCAGTGAAGCGGAACGCGTCCGCTTCGTATCGCTGGCGCGCAGTACACTGCGGACGCACTCCCATTCACTGCGCACAATGTCGGAAGCGCTGCGCAAGGCCTGCCAGGCGCTTGGGGCGATGTCCCGCGCGCTGCGCATCGAACGCGCTCCCCTGCGGGCGCAATGAAAGTCGATGCGGGCGCAGAGCGGGATAAGGCGTATCTGCGATTACAGCGTGAAAAGCGGATTTCTATCGCGCGGGTTAACTTGGTCGCTTCCTAGTCTGATGTCATTATATGATCGATTCCCTTCACCTTTCTGGTTAGCCAACGCGTGCGAGCATTTTAGGTTGCAGCGCTGCCAGCGCCGAAAGGATCTCCGGCACGAGCGGACGCAGGTCGTCGATCTTGCTCGATTTACATTTGATGATCAGCACGGCGACTGGAAGCGCGGCGAGGTGTTGCTCGTATTCAACGCCGGAATCAAGAGTCACCATTACATCGAATCCGGCGTCGCCAGCCGCCTTTAGCAGGTCGCCATTCTCGACGCTCTTCCACCCCATATAGGCTACGGTGAACACGTCATGGCCAGTGAGCAAGTGTCGTAGATCATGAGGCAGATTCTAATCAAGCAGGAGTTTCATGGTGTCAGAGACTTTTCACACCAGATGTTTTCAGGTCTGTGCCAGGCGGGCATCTTCAGTCCGCGCTTTGGCTTCTTCGAGCAAGCCAACGACCTGCTCGCGTGTGACGCTGGGGAATTGGCTGAGAAAATAGTCGATCGTATAGCCTGCTTCGAGGTGGTCAAATAGCGATGCAACAGGCACACGTGTACCGACAAAGCAGGGTGTCCCGCCTTGAATGTTCTTGTTCACACTGACAACAGAGACGTGCATACGCAAAATTATATCTCAGTTCCCGGATATAAAGCCAGCATCGCGAATTTAGGAGCTTAAACCTTCATTGCTCATTTTTGATTTCGTCATTCAATCGTCATTCTGGCGTCGGTATTCGTCATTTAATCGTCTCGATTTGACACACCCGCCTCCCACCCTTAAATTCGCTCCGCAGTTCAGAACCGACCAAAAAAGCACCGGATGAGGACCGATTCTTGACTGCAGCCGTTGTCATTCCCGCCCGCTATGGGTCTACCCGATTCCCAGCTAAGATTCTCGCCTCTGCCACCGGAAAACCGCTCGTTCAGCACGTGGTCGATCAGGCCAAAAAGTGCCGTTTGCCGCGAGAAGTCATCGTCGCCACGGACGACCAGCGCATCGTCGATGCCCTCAAGCCCTTCGAAACCACCTGCGTCATGACCTCGCCCGCCCATCAAAGCGGCACCGACCGCATCGCCGAGGTTGCCCGCAATCTGAAGGATGACATCATCATCAACGTCCAGGGAGACGAGCCCGAAATCGAGCCCGCGATCATCGATTCCCTCATCGATCGCATGCAAAAACACGACGATTCGATGGCCACCGCCTCCTGCGTCTTTCCGCCCCGGGCCGATTTCAACGATCCCAATCTCGTGAAAGTCGTTACAGATCAACAAGGTAAGGCGATTTACTTCTCCCGCAGCGTGATCCCGTATCATCGCGACAAGACCGAGCCGCCCAAGGTTGCCTATCATTTACATCTCGGCATTTATGCGTATAGACGGGATTTCCTCCTCCAGTTCGCGAGTTGGAAACCCACGCCTCTGGAACAGACCGAAAAGCTCGAACAGCTTCGCGCCCTCGAGCACGGCTGCTCCATTTTCGTGTTGCCCGTCGAGCGGGCCACGCACGGCATCGACACGGAACAGCAGTACGACGAATTTGTAAAAAGAACAAAAGGAGTTACCAGTTGATGGATGCTTGTTGTTGGTTGCTTGTATTCGCAACTAACAACTAACAACTAACAACTAGCAACTAACAAAACATGGCCTCTGAAGACCTTCTCAAACTCATCGGCAACCAGCAGGAAGAGACCGAATTCTACACCCCCATGCCCGCTGGCTATCGCCCCGGCCATCACAAATATGTGATCGTCGTCGGCACCGTCATGTCCGGCCTCGGCAAGGGCATCTTCTCTTCGTCCCTCGCCAAGCTCCTTAAAGACAAGGGCATGAAAGTCGCCCCCATCAAGATGGAGGGGTATCTCAACATCGATTCCGGCACGCTCAACCCATACCGTCACGGCGAAGTCTTCGTTCTCGACGACGGCATGGAAACCGACATGGATCTCGGCACCTATGAGCGCCTGCTCGATCAGGATCTCTCCGGCGCGAACTTCACCACCAACGGCCAGGTGCTTTCCAGCGTGCTGAAAAAAGAACGTGAAGGTGGCTACCTCGGCCGCGATGTGCAGGTCATCCCCCACGTTGTCGGCGAAGTAAAACTCAAACTCCGCGAACTCGCCGCCAAGACCGATGCCGATGTTGTCTTCGTCGAAGTCGGTGGAACCACCGGCGACTACGAAAATTCCTTCTACCTCGAAGCCTGCCGACAGCTCGCTTACGAAGAAGGCGAAAACTCCGTTGTCTTCGTCGCCCTGACATACATATTGGAGCCCGGCGCTCTCGGCGAGCAAAAATCCAAAGCCGCCCAGCTCGGCATCAAGCGTCTGATGGAAGTCGGAATCATGCCGCACATCGTCGCCTGCCGCGCCGCCAACCCCGTCAAGGAAAAAGTCCGCGAAAAAATCTCGATGTACACCAACGTGCCGATGAAACGCGTCATCACCATGCACGATGTCGAAAGCATCTACCTCATCCCCGAAGCCCTCCGCGAGCAGGGCATGGATCGCGAAGTGATCACACTGCTCGATCTGCATGGCCGCGTCGATCAGAAGCGCGAAGACCAGGAACGCTCGCGTTGGAAATGGTTCGCCGAGCGCATCACCAGCCACAAAGACCAAAGCGTCACCCTGGCCGTTACCGGCAAATACACTAGCCTTCGCGACGCCTACGCCTCCATCATCAAGGCCGGCGAGCATTGCTCGGTGCATCTGGGCGTGAATGTCAATTTCAAATGGATCGACACCAGCACGATCGACACCGCCAACGTTGTTCGCCGCCTCAATGATTGTCACGGCATCATCGTCCCCGGCGGCTTTGGCGTGCGCGGAACCGAAGGCAAAATCGATTGCATCCGCTACGCCCGCGAAAATAAAGTCCCGTACCTCGGCCTCTGCCTCGGCTTCCAGATGGCCGTCATCGAATACGCCCGCAACGTCTGCGGCATCACCAACGCCAACAGCACCGAATTCGACCCCGGCTCCGAACAGCCCGTCATCGACATCCTCCCCGAACAGAAAAAGATCGAAGGCCTCGGCGGCAACATGCGCCTCGGCGGAAAAGAAGTCGACGTCACCCCCGGCACATTGGCCGCCAGACTGTTCGACAACGCCAGACGCATCCGTCTCCGCTTCCGCCACCGCTACGAAGTCGACCCCCGCTACATCGCCACCCTGGAACAGCACGGCCTAATCTTCTCCGGCCGCCACCCCCAACAACCCATCATGCAAATCCTCGAGCTGCCGCCCGACATCCACCCCTATTTCATCGGCACACAAGCGCATCCAGAGTTGACCAGCCGCCCCCTACGCCCGCAACCCCTGTTCATGGGCCTGGTCAAAGCCGCGATGGAGTTCGCACAAAAAACGCGAGAGCCGACAAAGTCGGCGACGTAAGAGGTGTGGCCAAAATTTTTCCACATAGCCAAATCAAAGAATATTGAATGGCTCGTGTGCTTTGCGATAATTGCAAGACTGTTTTCAAACGCACAATTCAAGTGATGCCTAACCATCTCCTCGATTCATTGGTGAAGTTAATCAATTCCTGCGTTGAGTTAGCGAAGACTAAAGAAGCCAATAGGCAACGTATCTTCGATAACTCTGTTGTGCCGCTCTTTAAACAATTCGAATTGGTGCACAAAGGGTATCAAGATTCGGTGATTGCCTATCGAAATATTCTGACGTCATCACCTGATCCATTTGACAAAAATCACCCATTATTGCGCAAGATTCGGGAGGATGCGATGTTGAATGAATCCGACCGGATTAATCTTAAGGCACTGTTTAATACAAAACATTCAGTTTTAATTCTATTATTCCTTCGAGAAGTGGCTACCTATCTTGGAGGTGATGAAAGTTCCGCCTCGGTCTTACAAGATTTAGGAAGCCATCCCAATATGGGACGAATTCATCTCATTGATGATATAGAGCGGCTTTTTGATGGTCGTCCGCCTTCGCGACGGGCGCAATCCAGGCCCGCCATCATGCGATCGGTTGAACGCTGCCTCAACGATTTCGACGAAGCATTACGCTGGAATTATTCGCAAGTAGTGCGCGAATACAGTGAGTTGCGCAAGAAACTTACCGAGTAAAGCCTCCGGGCCCCAGCATGAAATTCGTCGAAAACCTTCAAAGCGTTTTGTGGGTTGTCGAGCGCAATGAAATCAAATATCTCCGCCAAATCTTGCTGCGCCGCCGGAGTCAGCTTGTAGGAATTCATGCGCGTTTTCGTTTGGATCGCTTGGCGGGCTTTTTTGGGGGGAGTTTTTCTACAAGCCGCTTGCGCATTTCGGCAAAGACGGCTTCCCCATCGTCTCCTTCGCCTCGCTCAGACTGTTGCCACCCCACATCAATCCTGGCACGCATCTCATCAATGGCCAGCTTTCGATCACGCTGTTCGATGAGCTTCAGTCCATCACCAACCACCTCGCTTGCCGATCCGTATCGCCCTGACGCGATCTTCTCATCAACCAAATCCTGAAGCTCTGTGGTCAGAGAAATATTGAGCGTAGTGCGACGTCCCATATCTCGAATTTTAACATCTCTCACAAGCGTGTGGCGCTCCTCCCATCCCATAACCTCTCCAATTTGTTTTCCCCAAAAAACGTGTCACAGTCCACTCACACATTACCGAGAGGATTACCCTTTGTTTTTTGATACGCTCGAATCTCGCCAGTTATTCACCGCCCACGTCACGCTCAGCACCTCGCTGCTGATCTTCAGCGGCCCAAAGGGAAAGATCACACCCACACAAACCATCTCCCTCACCAACACCGGCGACACGCCCCTTAAAATCAACTCCGGCGGAATCACTTTAACCGGCCCGGATTGGGGCAAATTCGCTCTCTCCGCAATGCCGAATCTCGCAAAGACCATCGCCCCTCATGCCACCGTCTCATTCAAAGTCGCTTTCAGGCCTAGTGTCGCCGGCGTCAAAGTGGCCGCCGTCACCATCAAAAGCAATGACCCCGCCGCCCCTGTCACTTCCGTTGCCCTCCGCGCCCTCGGCGCCGACGGCCTCTATGACACCAAGGAACCCTCCCTGCAGCGCATCTTCAACACGTTTCAAATCCCTCTCCATGTCGGCGACGCGGACATCACCACCAATCACATCGACAACCTCGCCCAAAACGATCTGGTTGACATGCAAACCCTGATGAAAGCCGGCGACGGCCCCGTCACCTTTCAGATGCTCGCCGCTTACACCGGCCTCTCCACTCCCGGCGGTCGGTTCGGCTGGTACATCCCCACCCAATCGTCCGATGCTCCAACCCTCAACGAACTTTTCACTCTTCCCTCCACCGAAGTGCAGAAGATCAATCCCGTCACCACCGGCACCATGAGCTTCGACCCCGGAGACAGCGAATTCGCACTCTATTCCTCCTGGCCGACCCAAACGTACGATAAAGTCTTCAGCGAAAACGCGCTCAACACGTGGGAAACAAACCAAACATCTCGCGACAAATATCACTTTTATCCCCTTACCAACGCCGACGGCTCCATCGTCCCCAACGCCTACATTGTTTGCATCGAGGAAGCCAAGAACAACGATTACCAGGATGCCGTGATGATCATCCGCAACGTGCAGAAATACATCGCGCC
>DATAPK010000559.1:0-6030 GCA_036265245.1 Tepidisphaeraceae bacterium
ATCCTCTCTTTCCCTGAACGATTGAACTGAGGCCTCGAAGGATACATTCCATGCAAGCGATTCGAGTAGAGCGCCAAATCGGCGGCCGGACTCTTTCCATTGAAACCGGAAGTTATGCGAAGCTCGCCGACGGCGCGGTCACCGTGCAATATGGCGACAGCGTTATTTTTGCCGCGGTGGTTCGTGCGGCCCCACGCGAAGGGATCGACTTCTTTCCATTGCAGGTGGATTACCGCGAGCGTCGCGCCGCTGCGGGCAAATTCCCAGGCGGATTCATGAAGCGCGAAGGCCGGCCGACCACCAAGGAAGTGTTGACCGCCCGCTTGATCGACCGCCCGCTTCGCCCGCTGTTCCCCAAGGGGTTCATGGATGAAGTGCAGATTCATCTGAATGTGCTGGCATTCGACGGCGCGAACGATCCGGATATTTTCGCAGGGATAGCCGCCAGCAGCGCGGTCGCCATCAGTGATATTCCGTTCCTGCACCCCACCGCTCACGCTCGCGTGGGCCGGATCAATAACGAGTTCGTTCTGAACCCGACCATCGAGCAGCTTGAGTACAGCGATATGGACGTGGTGGTCGCGGGGACGAAACATTTTGTGAACATGATCGAAGTCGGCAGCCGCGAAGTGCCGGAAGATGTGGTGGCCGATGCGATTGAGTTCGCTCACAAGGCGATTGTTGAAATCGTCGGCATGATCGAGGAATTGCAGGGCAAGGCCGGGCGGGCGAAGGTTGGCGAAGTGAAGCACCCGGATGCGGCGCTGGTCGAAGGCGTTCGCAGCAAGGTGGCCGACAAGATTCGCGCCATCAAGGGCCAGGCCGGCAAGGCCGACCGCGGCGATGCGATCAAGAAGACGCTCGACGAACTGCTGGCGGAGATGGCTCCGAGCAACACCGATCCAAACGCCAGCTACGGCGCGATTCTCGCGACCAAGGACAAGCAAAAACAGATTCGCAAGGTCTTCGTCGAAGTCGAAGAACAAATCACCCGTGAAGCGATCCTGAAAGGCGTGCGGCCAGACGGTCGCGGCTTTGGCGACATTCGCCCGTTGTCGTGCGAAGTCGGCGTGTTGCCGCGTGTTCACGGCTCGGCCGTCTTCTCCCGAGGCGAGACACAGGCGATGTGCAGCGTGACGCTCGGCACCAGTTCAGACGAGCAGCTCGTCGATGGTCTGACCGAAGAATACAACCAGAAATTCATGCTGCATTATTACTTCCCCAGCTACAGCGTGGGTGAAGTTCGCCCGATTCGCGGGCCGGGCCGTCGCGAGATCGGCCACGGCGCGCTCGCCGAGCGCAGCCTGATCCCGGTTCTGCCGGGCGTGGATAAATTCCCGTACACCGTGCGTATCATCAGCGACATTCTTGAATCAAACGGTTCAAGCTCGATGGCCAGTTGCTGCGGCGGATGCCTCGCCCTCATGGACGCCGGGGTGCCGATTACCAAGCCGGTTGCCGGCATCAGCGTGGGTTTGGTTCAGGAAGGCGACAAGTATGAGCTTCTTACCGACATCATCGGCGAGGAAGATCACTTCGGCGATATGGATTTCAAGGTTTGCGGCACGCACGACGGCATCACCGCGATCCAACTCGACATCAAGACCGAAGGCATTACCCACAAGATTATTCGTGACACGTTGCACCGGGCCAAAGACGCGCGATTGAAGATTCTGGCGGTGATGGCCGAGGCGCTGCCGGGGCCACGCAAGGAAATCAGCCAGTACGCACCGCGTCTGCTGACGATCAAGATCGATCCGGAAAAGATCGGCAAGATCATTGGCCCGGGCGGGAAGAACATCAAAGCCCTGCAGGCCGACACCGGCGCGAACATCGACATCGAAGACGACGGCACGGTTTACATTTCTTCGGTCGACTCCGCCGCTGCCGAGCGCTGCCGCGACATCATCGAAGCGATGACCGCCGAGGTAAAGATCGGCAAGATTTACAACGGCCGGGTGGTCAGCATCAAGGAATTCGGCGCGTTCGTCGAAATCGCCCCGGAAACCGACGGCCTGTGTCACGTCTCCGAGCTCAGCGATCGCTATGTCGATCGCGTGACGGATTTTGTGAACGTTGGCGATGAAGTGAAGGTCAAGGTGATCCTGATCGACGACACCGGCCGCATCAAGCTGAGCCGGAAAGAGGCGATGAAGGAACTTGGCGAAACCGACCCCGAGCCAGTGGGTTCGCCGGCTGGTGATCGCGGTGAAGGCGGCGGGCAAGGTGGCGGTGGATATCGCGATGATCGCGGCCCACGTGGCGGCGGTGGTGGTGGACGCGGCGGAGATCGTGGCGGGCGCGGTGGAGATCGCGGCGGCCGGGATCGCGGGCCACGACGCGATTGAACTCCTCATCGCAAATAAACTCGTAATTGCAGCAAACCCGGCCCTGAAGGGCCGGGCTTTGTTTTGGAAATGCGCAATCCCAGTTGTCGCGCGTGCGTTCATTCATTACGCTGCCGACAATTCGCTGCCGGAACGCTTTTAGATGAATTCCCAAAACGTCATCCTCCTGGATCATCCTGTCATTCAAACCAAGTTGACGGAGCTGCGCGATTTCACGACGGATCATCGCAAGTTTCGCGCGCTGCTCGATGAGATCGCGGGATTGATGGTGTATGAAGTCACGCGCGATTGGCCAACCAAGCCGCAGCCCGTGCAGACGCCGCTGGAAAAAAGCGTCGGCAAGGTGCTGGCGCGCCAGGTGACGCTCGTGCCGATTCTGCGCGCGGGGCTGGGCATGGCGGACGGCGTGCTCAAATTGCTGCCGGATGCACGGATGGGACATCTTGGCGTCTGCCGGAACGAGCTGACGCTTGAGCCGATGTCGTACTATCAGAAACTGCCGCCGGATATCGCCCAGACCGAGGTGCTGTTGATCGATCCGATGCTGGCGACGGGCGGCAGCGGGTCGGCGGCGATCGCGTTCCTCAAAAAAGCCGGCGTGATGAGCATGAAATTTGTCTGCCTCGTCGCTGCACCGGAAGGAATCGCGGCGGTGCATCGCGAACATCCCGAGGTGCCGATTTACACCGCGGCCATCGATCGGCAGTTGAATGAAAAGGGATATATTCTGCCGGGGCTGGGGGATGCGGGAGATCGGATATTCGGGACCTGACGATTGACGATTGAAACTTGAACGGATGAATGCCTTTCAAGTTTCAATCGTCAATCCTCAAGTTTCGTCTTCTCATGCTCGGCCAAACTTTTGAACTTCACGATCTGATCGTCATCGCGATTCTCGTGGTGCTGGAAGGGGTACTGTCGATCGACAACGCGCTGGTGCTTGGGTTGCTCGCGCTGCGTGTGCCCAAACGATTGCAGGCAAGGGCGCTGTCTTATGGGCTGGTCGGCGCGCTGGTCTTTCGCGTGCTCGCGATTGTCGCCGCCAGCTATCTGCTGGCGTGGCGCATTCCGAAGCTGCTGGGCGGGCTGTATCTGATTTACGTCGCGCTGAAGCATTTTATCTGGCCCGACAAAAAGCATCCGGAAGAAGTCCCCAGCGAAAAAACGGCCCACGAATCGCTCGACGACGACATTGAAGACGTCACCACGCATTCAAAAATATTCTGGCAGGCGGTAATCGCCATCGAATTGACCGACATCGCCTTTGCGGTCGATTCGATCGTGGCGGCGATTGCGATGGTCAGCTCAACCCCCAAACCACCCGGCCAAAGGTTGCATCCCAAGCTCTGGCTGGTGGTGGTCGGCGGCATGCTCGGGGTGATCGCGATGCGATTCGCCGCCGCCGTGTTTATGAAGTTGCTGGAAAAATTCCCGCGCTTCGAGCTGAGCGCCTACCTGCTGGTGCTGGTCATCGGCGCAAAGCTCATCGCCGATTATTTCTTTAATACCGAAACGCATACCCGGCTGGATTTTCATAGCGTCACTTCGCCGGCGTTCTGGGTTTTCTGGATTTTGATGGTGGCTTCCCTGGCGATCGGATTTATCAAGCCCAAAAAGCGCATTGATCCTGGATAACGCAGTTTGTCGAAGAAAAATAGAATGACGTGCGTGTACATGAATGATGCATCCAAGGCTGAGGCGGCATATTTCGACGGATTGATCGCCGAGCAGGGCGAATTCAATCATTTCACGCCGCGCGGCTGGCGCACGCTGGCGCGACGATTTGCCCAGTGGATTGATATTCCCCGCCCATTTGATGTTCTCGACATCGGCTGCGGCACCGGGCAATCTCGCGAAATTTATATCCCGCATTGCCGATCCTTCACCGGCGTGGATTTATCCGAGTCGGCCATCGCGATGGCCCGGCGAAAGTTTCCAGAATCTCAATGGTATGTCGCCAACGCAACTGCCCTGCCGTTTCCGGAGGCGAGCTTCGATGTGGTCGCGTTCAGCAGCGTGCTGCATCACATTCCCGATTTCCGATCGGCCCTGCATGAGGCAATGCGCATCCTTCGGCCCGGCGGGCAGGTTTTTGCGTTTGATCCGAATCTGCTTCACCCGGCGATGGCGCTGTTTCGATGGCCTAAAAGTCCCTTCTACAGTTCAAACGGCGTGAGCCCCAATGAAAGCCCGCTTATGCCGGGCAGGCTGCGGCGTGATTTTCAGCAGGCGGGGTTTGTCGATCTTCATCAGCGCGCACAGGCCGACCTGCCCTACCGCTCCGTCGCGCCGAAATTGCTGAACGCGTGTTTATCTCTTTATAATTCCGGCGATTGGCTCATGGCTCGAACGCATCTGGATCGTTTTTTTGGAAGCTTCATCCTGACCGCCGCCCGAAAACCCGAAGCCGGTCGATAATGTCAAAATGATCGTTCGGTAAAGAACTTTCCCCGCCTTATCGCAGTTGGTGTTTTTGAGCGCATCCTTTAGCATGATCCTTATGCAATTTCGCATGGGCGTGCCGTTAATTTCAGATTTGGAAGCGCTTCAGCGCGATGCTTTTTATACGGAAATCACTGCGTACAGCCGGGATTTTTTATCTCGAAACGGCGAAGCCCTCAAAGGATATGGCAAACTGTGGGGGCAGGATCCATTCAAGCTCTGGAGCCGGCGATGGGAATATCCGTTTGCCGCGCAAAAAGCGATTGAATACGGCAGTCGCGATGGCGCTAGCGGAATGACGAGCGGCTCGGCCTCTTCGCTTGCGCAATCGTGTCCGAGTACACCCTTGAAAATCATCGACGCCGGCTCCGGCGTAACTTTCTTCCCCTATTTCGTCTGCGATCATCTTCCCAACGCCGAATTCATCTGCATCGACAGCAATCCGTCCTATCCGCCGATGTTTGAGGCGATCAACCGCAACACGCCGGGCAGCCGCGTGAGCTTCGCCAACGGCATGCTGCAAAAATTGGAGATGCCCAATTCCAGCATCGATTGTATCTGCTGCATCTCCGTGCTGGAACATACCGATAATTATGGTGAGATCGTTCGCGAATTTGCGCGCGTGCTGAAGCCGGGCGGATTGCTTGTGCTGACGTTCGATCTGTCGCTCGATGGCAAATTTGAATTGCGAAAAGACGTCGCCGCGGATTTGCTTTCGCGCGTGGCGGAATATTTCGATCTGGGCGGCGTCCCTGTTGAGCAGGAACTGAACCGCATGGGCGACCTCAACGGGATTCTCAGCACCGATCATGTGAAACGCACCGAGCCGGAACTGCTGCCGTGGCGATTTCCAATGGCCAAGGCGGTGCATGATCTGGTTAAGGGCCACGGATGGACGGGCGGGTTCAGGTCCAAGTCGATCTTCTGTCTGGCGGCATTGAAGAAGTAAATTCGGTGGGACAGACATTCTGGTCTGTCATCGGGAGGCGGCAGACAAAACTATCTGCCCCACCACAAATTCGGATGACCATCAGCTCCCATTCTCGCTCTCCATCGCTGCTCGATGAAGCAGCCCCTGCCGCACAAAATGTCCGCGCCAGTGACGCACGAGCCGCATGGCAAATCTGGGCGATGCTCGTCGTCGCCATCGGCGCGATTTATCTGGTGATGTTCAATCCATACTGGGTGCCGGGCGGAGACAGCGAGCTTTACATCGCCGTTGGTCGAAGCTGGGCAATCG
>DATAPK010000560.1:0-2521 GCA_036265245.1 Tepidisphaeraceae bacterium
CGCTTGTCGGCGGCCCGGGAAATGATGCGCTCTTCGGTCACGGCGGAAACGATAGCCTCAGCGGAGGCGATGGCGATGACTATCTGGAAGGCGATGTAGGAAAAGACATCCTTGACGGAGGCCCCGGCAAGGATTCCGCCAAGCGTGACTCGGCCGATTCTGTTTTGAATATCGAGAAATTCACCTAACTTCGGAGGCGCTCGTTCTCTCTTGTTTAATTCCTTCCGATCAGGCCCACGGTCACCGGGAAGATGATCGCAATCGCTTATTCGACATCATAAATCGGCCCGCTGCACACACTCAATAGTCGCGCGTTGGGCCGGCTCTTCGTCCATGTTAAAATAACCACCGTGCACGGCACGGAAATCTGCGAAGACAGCCACGCCGACAGGAACTTGTCCGCCTGCGCTGTGCCGTCAAACATTCCCCACCGCCGCCGAATCACCAGCACATAGCTCGGCTTATCCGTGAAAAGTCGAACCTTTTTCCGCGCCAGCCACGCCGACCGCACCTGTGGATATCGATACAAAATCCGGCGGATTTCCTCGATTTGCTCCTCTTTCAGATCGTGCCTCTCAAAACGCTCCCAGCGTTTAACCTTCAAACGCTCTTTGCGCGCAATCACAAAGTCACGCTCATATTCCAACAACCGCTGGCGGATCGGATCGGCATCGTCATCCCGCCCCACCTCACGGTAATAATCCAACAGCAGATGCAGCGACGGCGCAAGAAAATCCGTGCTGCGCATCGCCTTCTCAAAACAGCCCGCCGCCGCGTCATCGTCATCCTGAAGCAGCAATTGCCCCAACGCATAATTCGCGGCCGCGTGATCCGAATGCTTCAAGAGAAACTCCGACAGCATTTGCTTCGCCTGCTCAGGCGGCGAGAGCGCTGCCCTGGCCTGCAGCGCCTCCCATTCGCCGTCTAGGTTATCAATTTGCTCTTTCTCCGGCTTTTCCTTCCAGTATTTCGCCGCCGCATGTTGCTGTCGCCAATATTGGATAATGGAAGCCTTCCATGATGCGTTGGTGATCTGCCACTGACGCGCGCGGCTCTCGCCGAGCAATGCAACCGCCGACGCTTCGATGTTCGCCGCCGCGTCGGGTTGGTCTCGCTCGAGCAAATCGCGGCAACCCAGCGATTCCATGCGATCGGCAAGGCAAGGATGCTCCGACGTGATCGGCGTGCAAGCGCGCTGCTCGCGCCGCCGCCACAGAGACAATTGCTGCGGATCGGGATCGGTCGCCAGAAACTGCGATAAACGCAAGAGCATATCGGCAGGCGGAAGCGGTTCGGCCCCCGCTTCGCGAAGCAAGGCCGGCCAGAACGACCGCTCCAGGCGATAGATGATCCATTCAATCATGAATAACACGTGCCCCGCCTGTTGCGCCCCGCCCACTTCGCCGCCGCGAAGGTCGGCCTCATATTCGTACAGCCGCCGCAGCGCAAGCGTGCTGATCCACAAATACGTTCCGTATCGCTTCACAAACCACCCCATAATGAATCGTCGCAGCCATCCCTGCTTTGCGTCTGATCCCGCCAGTTCCTGCCACGTTTGGCCGATGCGATAAATCCATGCACTGAATCGATTGTGCCTGCCTCGCAAATGCCCCATTTCATGCGCCAACACCAGGCGAAATTCCTCGGACGTGATCGCCATCAACAGCGGCAGCCCAACGATCAGATAATTCGTCTTGGGCCCCCACAACCCAAACTTGGCGCGCTGGGCAACAGCCGCATTCACTCGCATGTCGATGCAAATCCGATGAATCGGCGGCGACTTCAACACCTGCCGCACCTCTTCAATCATCGCCCGAAGCGCCGGCGCATCGTTCGCTCCCAAGGCCGGTGCATCCGGGTCGGGCAGCTTCACGAAAAAAGTTCGCAGGATCATCGCCGACAACAGCAGCGCCGACACAAAAAAGAAGAGATAGATGATCGTAAACTCAAAATCATCCGAACGCACCACCAGCGGAATCGCCGCCGTCATCGCCAGGACCACAAGCAGGCAGCCCAGCAGCAACCCAAGCGGATACGCATATCCCAGCATCGCAACCCCAAGCAGGCGCATTCGGTGACGGCGGGGATATCGCCGCGCTTCAGCTTCCAGAAAGCTCAACCGCGCGCGCGTTTTCTGATCGGAAATCGGCATGACAATTTAAGCTCTGCCCAAAGCTTCCTGTAGCCGCGACTCCTGCGTCGCCTCTTATTCGATTTCAGATATAGCATTCATTCAATGCACCGGCGGTGCATCGAGAAGGCTCTTGAACAATAGATGCGGAAAACGCTTATCGAAATTCAGCTTGCCCGCCATCGCAAAACACTGCTCTCGCGCAGCGGGATCTTTCAACCCAAGGACGATCAGCATCGCCGCCTTCTGCTTTGGCGGAAGATACAGGCGCATGAGTTGGGCAAGCGGAATTTTCGATTGCCCCTGAATCGCCGCCCCATACGCGCGATTCTCATAATTCCCCGCCGACAAACGATCGACCATCTGCTTAAACCTTTCATCCGCAACTTT
>DATAPK010000561.1:0-3459 GCA_036265245.1 Tepidisphaeraceae bacterium
GAGTCGATGAGGTAGAACAACTCCAGCAAATAATCGTTGAACGTCATGGCCTCCTCCGTGAGGGGATAGGTGATACATCCATCTCACGAGGAGGCCTTTAATTTGGGAATCCCAAAAACCCGCACACGGCGTCAATGAATAACCAATGACCAAATCCCAATTGCCCGATTGGTCATTCTGGTTTGGTCATTGTCTCCCCGCTCCCGCCCACAACAAAATGTTCCTCACAATCGCCTCACTGCTCGCCGGCGAATACCCCACGACCCCGTCGATGTTGTATCCCACCAATCCCGCCGACAAATCTTCGCTGGAGTCGATCGCGACGACTTTTCCGTTCACCTCCAGCACGCGCAGCCGCGGCAACGTCGTTTTCGCGAGCCGATCCATCGCGTAGTGCCGATAAGTCGCCTGCTCGATGCGCGATCCGCCCGTGCCCAGCCCGGTATAGATTGGATGATCGATCGGCAGCGTCTTGAGCTTCTCCAGCGGATACATTTTGATGAGCAACGTCTCAAACGAAAGCTGCGCCGCTGTCGATCCGCCCGCCGCGTCGAAGAACAGCACGCCGCCGCCGTCGAGGTATTGCTTCAGGATATTCTGCTGAATCTGCGAGAGATCGAAGCTGTTGGTGGCAGTGAGATGGATTAGTGAAATCGAGTTCGGCAGCGAATTGATTTCCGGATCGACTTCCAAAACCGTCAGCTTAATCTGATCGTTGTTGTGCAGCATGTTGGCCAGGCGCGCCCAGCCCAGCGGCTCTGGATTCCAGTTCGCATTGATCTTCAATCGGGCGACCTGAATTTCTTTTTGATCCTGCACGCGCGGGTCGGCCTCGATCCACGTGTCATCTCCCTTAAAGCGCGGATTCGACTTGTCGTTCATGTAAAGATACAGATTGCCGACGAATCCAAACGCTGGCGAACTGGTTGGGCTGATCGTCGCGGCCCCTTGCTGAAATTTCCAACTCATGTCGCCCGTGGGAAGCAGGATCATCAACTCGCGCACGCCGTTGCTTAGGGCGCGAGGATTCGTCGGCAAGCCCTTCACCGGAAAGTTTTCGCCATAAATCGGATGATCGGTCGGAAGATCGCCGAACTCATACGCCGGATAAATATCGTGCGCCAGCTTGACGATGCTGTCGGCAAATTCCTTAGTCGTGCCCTCATTCACCGCCAGCAGAATGCCCCCCTGGTCGATGTAGGTTTTCAATCGCTGCTTTTCCGCCTCACGTAAAACGAGAGGACGATCCGAAGCGACGTACAAAATCGGCGCCTGGCGAAGCTCCGCATCGGAAGCTTCCACCGGAACGATTTGCCAGTTGGTGTGCCTTTCCGTCTCCTTCGTCAGCCAGCGTGTGATCGCCGCCGCATCGCGCGAGCGGTTGTCCCATCGCCCGTTGAATTGCAGTTTCTGCACCGCCACCGGCGATCGCCCGCGCGACAAAAACAGCAGGCAATACGCCGACCCCACATATTCATCCGGATCGCTGGTCCAGCTTCCGTCGGGGTTTTGCGTCTGGATCAGAAAATCGGCGCACTCGTCAAACCATTTGTGCGTTCCGAAGCGCGTCAGCCCCGAAGCCTCGCCCACGCGCTCGTATCCAAACAGCATGTAGTGAATCCATGTGCCGATGATCCGCACGGGCGCGCGGCCGCCACCGAAGATGTTGTTGAGCAGATCGTTTCCCTGCGCCGCTTGTGGCGGCTGATCCTTGCCGTTGTTGTAGTCGATCGAAAAATTATTCCCCAGCCATTTGATCGCCCGCTCCAGCGATGGATTGGAATTCACATGCCGCAGATCCATTTCCTGCTGCGAATGGAGATAATCATTGGTGATGTAAAGCGTCGCAGCCCCGGCGGCGGTCATCGAGGAGTACGAATTCTGGCTGCCGAAGAAATATCCCCACCCGCCGTCGTTCGCCTGCCCCTTTTGCCACGCGTTCTCGACCAGCCTCCAGTAGTTGTTGCTGATTTCCAATCCCGCCATCGACGAATACCACACGCCGAGCACGCCATACTGGCTATTCGAATAATCACCGCCCCAGGGCCGAAATCCGCGCTGGGCGTTCTGATCCCCCGTTCGGCTGTAGGTATACATGCCCGACACAGAGCCTTGCTTGATCATCGCCGACTGAAGCCATTGCAAATCGGCGGGCAATTCTTTTTTGCGAACCGATTCCGGAAGCTGCGCATAAAACGCCGCCCGCAGCGCATAGGTATATGTGGCATAAGCGCCGCCAATTCTCACTTTCTTCAAATATTGAATCGCCTTGGCAAGCTGCGGCGATTGATGCGATTCGCCACACGAAAGCAGCGCGAGCCCCACCAGCGCCGTCCGCCCGACATCCTGCTGATCGTTCAACTCCACGCCCGCCCACGAGCCATCCTCATGTTGTTGCGAGAGCAGAAACGCCACACCTTTGTCGATGGCCTGATCGACTTGTTTTGAAAGCGGGGCCGAACGATCGATCATTGCCGGCGTTGGCGTTGGCATTGTCGCGGGCGCACTCTGTGCATATCCAACCTGCGTCAGCCCAGCCGCGATGATGATCCCGATGAAAAACCGACGCATGGATGCTGGCCAGAAGCAATCCCCCCGCACGCCATCATAATCTTTCCCTATCCGTAAACGTAAGACACGATCCGTTTATTGGAGGTTGGGGATGTCATGGAACAATATTATTTATTTAGCCGCGTCGCTTGCGACGCGTGACCCCTTGACCGCTACTCGTCTTCCGCATCGATGGACTCCCGCGGCAAATCTTCCCCCGGCGGCTTGGGATTCAAAATAGGCAAGCTGGTGTGCGTCGAAAGCGGCATGTCATTGACCTCGGTCAGATGCTTCTCTTTCTCGATCGACGCCGGATCCTTCTTCGGCGGCTTCTTCCGCGCCGGTGGCCGCCGACCCTGCTTCACCTCCTCCTCCAACTGCGATTTCCGCCGCAAAATATGGTGATAATGCTGGGCGAACCGATGCGCCTCATCCCGAATATATTGCAGCATCTTCAGACCCGCGTTGTTCCTCGCCAGCCTCACCGGCTCGCTCTTCGCCTGCGTGTAAACCAACTCTTCCTTCTTCGCCAGCGAGATCACCATCGGCGGCTTCACGTCCATCGTCTTGAACACCTCCATCGCCGCATGAAGCTGCCCCAACCCGCCGTCGATCAAAATCACATCCGGATAAAGCTCATTATTCGACCCCGCCTCCCGATACCGCCGGCTCACCACTTCCTGAATCGACAGATAATCGTTATTCCCCTGCCCATGCTTAATCTTATATCGCCGATACGAATCCTTAAATGGCATACCGTCGATGAACGTCACCTTACTGCCCACCATCTCGCCACCTTGCAGATGCGCAATATCGATCCCCTCTAAAATCCTCGGCGGCTCCGCCAATCCCAGCGCGTTCTGAAGCGCCACCACCCCTTCCTTCGGATCGGTGATAAACGCCTCCGGC
>DATAPK010000562.1:0-7074 GCA_036265245.1 Tepidisphaeraceae bacterium
TTGTGGAGCAAAGATTGAGTTGGGGGAAGGCGGGGCATGCCCCGCGGCTACACAATTCGAATGCGCTTCTTTATCAAACGGGTCTTAAATTGGTCAGCACGAGAGATTGCACTACAATGTTCCCGTGCAGAAGGAAAACGAGGATACGAGTTCGTCTCCGCCTCACTTGCTGATGCCATCGGAAGTTTCACGTCAAAAGAATGGCGAGCCAGAGCAGCCGCTGATTGAACCGCCTAGCGTGAAGTTGATCGTTCGGTTGTTTTTGATTCCGGCGATTATTGTGGCGTTGGCGGTGGGGGTGATGTTTTTGATTGGGCGGCTGGCGGGGAGTCCGCCGACGTTTGAAGAGGCGTTGAGTGGGCTCAAGAGCGAGGGGGGCGAGCGGACGGCGGATTGGTTGATCGGGCCGGGGGCGAAGCAGCGATATCTTTATGCGCAGACGCTGACCGATCAGATGAAGCAGGGGATGAGTGAGTCGGAGCGGATTGAGACGGCGGATAAACTGATCGATTTGTTGAATCAATACGTTCATCCAGAGGAGGGGCAGGTTCAGAATTTTGTGTTGCTGGCGCTGGGGCGGGTTTGGCAGGGGGCGAAGGATCCTTCGGCGGCAGCGATCGAGTCGCAGCATAAGGTGATGCAGACGCTGGAGCGGTTTGCGGGGAGTGAGAATTTGACGGCGCGGAAGGCGGCGATTTTGGCGATGTGTTTTATGGCGGGGTCGGGCGAGGCGAAGTCGCTGGAGCCGGTGTTGGTGGCGAAGTTGCTGGATGGGAAGGAAGATTTGGATGTTCGGATGGCGGCGGCGACGGCGCTGGGGCCGATCGCTTCGCCGGGGGATGCGGATGTGATCGATGCATTACATAAGGGGATGAACGACACCGAGCCGGAGCATAAGGAACTGGTTTGGGATTCGGCATTGTCGCTGGCGCAGCTCAATCAGGCTGATGTGGCGGATACTATTCTGATGTTGCTCAATCGCGATGAACTGGACAAGTTGGAAGTGATGGATCGCGAGACCGATCCGAAGAATCCGGCATTTCGGCCGTTGAATGAGCAGGAAAAGCTGCGGATTCTGATCAATACGATGATCGGGGCGCAGCATTTGAAGGTGGATTCGGTGCAGGCAAAAATTCGGGATCTTGCTAAGAACGATCCTTCGCCGCGGGTGCGGGCGGAGGGAGTAGAGATTTTGCAATCGAAATGACTAAGGGCAATGATCACAAAATCCCAATGAGCCAATTATCCAAATATTGGGTTTTGGGGATTTGTTGGTAATTGGTTTTTCCATGCTGAAATGATGAAATCCGAATCAGTTGTTGCGATTGGGTCGGGCAGTACATAGTATTTGATAAGTTCTATGGCCGAGACGTATCAAATCGTCACGAAGGTCTGGATCGCTCCCGGATGTATCGTTTGCGATTCATGTGAGAATGACTGCCCTGAAGTATTCGACGTTCAGGAAGAAACGTGCATCATTCGTCCGCCGGCGATGAAGGCGGATTTTTTGTCGCCGTTGACGCCGTCGATTCAGGTGGCGGCGGAGGGGTGCCCGGTTGATGTTATTAAATTTGAATTGAAAGAGGTTGAGGGGAAGGCGCCTTGGGCGGATTTGCCGGCGCCGGTGGCGGGGGAGGTTGGTGCGAAAGCCCCGGCCGCTAAAGCGGCCTCGCCAGTTGCACTTGGGCCGCCTGATCCGCGGATGCAGGCTCTTCTTAGCACATCGAAAATTAGTCCATCACTTAGCGCGGGGTTTTCAAGCAGCATTCGGCGAAGTCCGGAGATCAATCAGGCGGAGGAGATTGTTCGGGCGGTGAAGCTGCCGAAGGATGCGCCGCCGGATCAAAGGCTGGCGATGCTGGCGGTGGCGGGGGCGTATCAGCCGGCGGTGCCGATGGGGCAGCGGCTGCGCGATATCGCATCGAAAGCGGGGATCGCGGCGAAGACTTCGCGACGACAGTTTAATTTTGCGTTGGCGATTGGATGGGCGGCGCTGGCGTTTGTGGGGGCGACGTTTGGGGCGATGTTCCAGGATTTCTTTGGGCCTAAGGTTTTGAAGGAGCCGAAGAAGCAGATTCGCGTGGGCCGGCTTGCGGATTATGCGAATCCGGGCGTTTACGAGCAGTTTAAACCGATCGGCATCTGGGTTGTGAATCTTCAGCCGAGTGAAGAAAAGCTGATGGCCTTGTCGACGACGTGCACGCATCTTGGGTGCATTCCGAACTGGCTGTCGGCAGAACTGAAATTCAAGTGCCCCTGTCACGGGTCGGGTTACTATATTACGGGCGTGAATTTTGAGGGGCCGACGCCTCGGCCATTGGAACGGTTTGCGGTGTCTAAAGACGCGGACGGCTATATCGTCATCGACATGAGCAAGGTGTATCGCTCGGAACTCGGTGAATGGGAAAATCCGGAGAGTTTCATTTCGCTATCGTAAAAAGGAAACGATGAAGTATGAATGATGAACGATGAACGGCAGATTTGCATTCATCGGTCATAGTTCATAGGTCATCGTTCGGGTTTCATGAGTTTGCTCGACGCACCTCTTAACTACATCCGTAACTCACAGGTTTGGAATTCGGTTTTTCGCCATGGAGTACCGCGCGATCGGCGGACGCGGGTGATGGCGATCATGTCGAATGTCTTTCTGCACCTGCATCCGGTGGCGGTGCGCAAGAGCGGGATTCGGCTGAGCTTTACGTGGTGCATGGGTGGATTGACGTTTTTCCTGTTTTTGGCGGAAGTCATCAGCGGCGTGCTACTGATGTTTTATTATCGCCCGGTCATCGAATATGCGTATCAGGATATTCAGGATCTGCGAGCGCATGTGACGCTGGGCGTGCTGCGCGAGATTCACCGGTGGGGCGCGCATGCGATGATTATCGCGATCTGGCTGCACATGATGCGGGTGTTTTTGACGGGTTCGTATAAGCCGCCTCGCGAGTTTAACTGGTGCGTTGGCGTGATTTTGCTGGTTTTGACGATGCTGTTGAGCTTCACGGGATATCTGTTGCCGTGGGATCAGCTTGCGATTTGGGCGATTACGGTCGGCAGCAACATGGCCAAGGCGACGCCGCTGGTTGGTGCGGGCGGGCCGTTCAGTAAGATCATGGTTTTCCCCGGCACGGATGTGCCGATGATTCATTCGGGATCGGATGCGCGGTTCTTTTTGCTGGCGGGGACGTTTGTGGGCGAGAACGCGCTGCTGCGGTTTTATGTGCTGCACTGTGTGTTTATCCCGGTGATTGTGACGGTGCTGATCGCGATTCATTTCTGGCGAATTCGCAAGGATGGCGGGATCAGCGGGCCGTTGTAGGATAGGGACGCATGGCAAAGGAAACCGTCAAGAAAGTGGGCGCGGGTACATATCAAGGCGCGATGCGCGCGGCCACTCCGTGGATCGATGAGGGACTGAAAGCGATTCGCGAAGACATTCGGAGTCTTCGAGATGAGTTTCACCACGAAATTCGCGGCCTGGATGCCAAGATCGACAATCTCAAGGAGGAGATGCTCGATCGATTTGAGCGGCAATTGGCGACGATCAATGAAGTATCGCATCGTGTTACACGTGTTGAAGGCAAGCTTGAAGGGTATATGGAAGCGCTGCGAACGATCATCGAGCCGGTGAAGGTGGCGCAGAAGCGCAGAGTTGGATAAGGGAAGGCAATTTATGATGGCGCCATTGGCAATGCTTCATTCTTTCCTTGCCGTTTCCGCCGATCCACTCACGCCGGTGAAGAACGCCGTCAATGCGTTGACGGCGCCGCAGATTTTTCTGCCCATCGTCTTTATCGTGTTTGTCCTGATGTTCGTGCTTTATAAATTTTGGACCAAGCCGATCGTTTTCGGGGTCATCTTTACGCTTTTTCTGGTGGGATATTTCGGGTCGATGGAAGATCCGAATTATCGCAGCATCGTTGCCAAGCCGGACAATGTGCCGATTTCGATGATGGTGATCAGTGTTTTCTTTTGCATCTGGCTGGGGTTTCGTCGGGCGGCGCTCAATGACACGCGGATCTCG
Organism: Tepidisphaeraceae bacterium; assembly: GCA_036265245.1. GTDB lineage: Bacteria > Planctomycetota > Phycisphaerae > Tepidisphaerales > Tepidisphaeraceae > DATAPK01. The sequence continues at coordinate 4,022 of DATAPK010000562.1, forward strand.
CAGGGGTTGCCGCTGATGGAAGAGGATAAGGATGACAAGGTTTTGGTTTGGCCGGATCTGGTTTATACGGAATTGATCTGTTTGGTGCTGGCGACCGCGGGACTGATGGTGTGGGCGATCGTGAGTAAAGCGCCGCTGGAGCAGCCGGCGAATCCGGGGTATGCGCCGAATCCGGCGAAGGCGCCGTGGTACTTCCTGGGTTTGCAGGAGATGCTGGTTTATTTCGATCCGTGGATGGCGGGCGTGGTGTATCCGGGGTTGATCATCGCGGGGCTGGCGGCGATGCCGTTCATCGACTGCAACCCGAAGGGGAATGGATATTACACCATTCGCGAGAGGCCGTTTGCGCTGTCGACGTGGTTGTTTGGGTTTCTGATTTTGTGGGTGGTGCTGATTTTCTTCGGGACGTTTTTGCGTGGGCCGAACTGGAATTTCTTTGGGCCTTATGAATTTTGGGACGTGCATAAGCAGGCGGCACTGAACAACATCAACATCAGCGATATCTGGTGGATCAAAATCTGCGGGCGGGCACTTCCGAAAATGGATGAACTGACGTGGGTGCCGGATTGGGCGCCGACTTGGGCAAGACAAATTGCGCTGGGGGTTTATCGTGAGTGGCTGGGCTTTTTGATTGTGGGCGTTTTCTTCATCGTCATGCCGGCGCTGCTGCGGGCGACGGTGTTCAAACGGCTTTACGAAAACATGGGTGCGATTCGCTACAGTATCATGGTTTTATTGCTGCTGTTCATGATGCTGATGCCGGTGAAGATGGTTTTGAGGTGGCTGTTTAATCTGAAATATTTCATCTATTTTCCCGAGTTCAACGCGAACCTTTGAGGGATTGAAATATTGAATCATCGGAGCATTGAATCATCGGAGCATTGAATCATTGGTGGGTGACGATTGAGGATTGTGGCTTGAAAAACAGGTGATTCTTTTTTTCAAGTTTCAAGCTTCGCTAACTTGGTGAATTGATCACCACGAGATTCGAAGTTGGTGAATTGATCGTAGCTGGCGCAGCCGGTGCTGAGGAGGATGATGTCGCCGGGTTTTGCGATTTTTCTTGCTTCGATCGTGGCACGCTCCAAGTCGCCGCATTCGTGCAGTTCTGCTGTTTGATTGGGTGTTTCGCGAATCATGGCGGCGAGCTTGGGGCCGAGCGATCCGATGGTGAGGATCGCCTTGCACTGCCGCGATAAGGTTTCACACATCACGCGCATGTCGAGTTGTTTGTCGTATCCGCCGATGATTTGGATGACTTTGCCGGCGGGGTAGGACTGCATGGCGACGACGGCGGCTTCGGGGATGGTGGCGATGGAGTCGTTGATCCATTTGATGCCGTTGGATTCGTGGACGAGTTGGAGGCGGTGGGGCAAACCTTTGAAAGTGTGCATGGCGCGCTGGGCGTCGTCCCAGGAGATGCCGAGGAGATTGGCGGCGACGAAAGCGCCCTGGGCGTTGAGTTGGTTGTGAGCGCCGGCGATGGGGAGGTCGAAGGATTTGCGGTCTTTGGTTCCGAAATGAATTACTTTGGAGCGGGTTTGGTTCGCGAAGCCGCGAGCGGCGGGAGATTCTTCGTTGAGGATTGCGAAATCGTTTTTGGTTTGGAATCGCACGATGTTTTTCTTTGCATCGACGTAAGCATCTTCTCCGCCGTGCCAGGAGAGATGGTCGCGGCCAATCATTCCGACGACGGCGATGTGAGGCGACCAGTTCATCGGGCGGAGATGCTCAAGCATGTAACTGCTTAGTTCGAGGACGACGCAGTCGGTGGGTTTGATGTTGGGGAGATCGAAGAGGAGCGATCCGCCGAGGTTTCCGCCGATGTGGGTGGGGTGTTTTTGGCGGAGCATGGCGCCGAGCATGGCAGTTGTGGTGGATTTTCCCTTGGTGGCGGTGACGCCGGTGATGTTGGCAGGGCAGCGCTCGATGAAGAGTTGGATTTCGAGTGTTACGGGGATGCCGGCTTTTTTGGCGGCGATCAGATGCTCGTTGGTGGGAGGGATCGCGGGCGAGATGACGACGAGATCGGCGGAGGTGAAATCTTCGGTGCGATGCTCGCCTAATCGAAATTCGATGGGGAGGCCGGCGAGTTGTTTGATGGAATCGGCGAGTTTTTCGGCGGGTTCTTTATCGGTGACGAGGACTTGCGCACCGTTTTGGGCGAGCCATTTGCTGACGTTGATTCCGCCGCCGAAGTGACCGAGGCCGAAGACTGTGACGCGTTTGCCTTTGACTTGGTGAATCATTGAGACGCCATTAAAGATTTCGGTAATTCATTTGTCGCACCTAGAGCCCCAGTTCGTCGCGTGAGAACGCATCCCTGGCACTGTGTCTCACATGTAAAACATGAACAGTCTCACCGCGAATCACGAAGAGGATGCGATAGATGCCTTTGCGCTTTCCGTACAATTGTTGACGGATGTCCTCTTTGAATTCGTCGCTTTCACGGGCAATTCCACATCGTGTTGGAAATCGTTCAAGTTTTTGGATGGAGTTCTCGAGTCCCGACAGCCATTTATCGGCGGCCGCAGGCGCGCGTTCCAGAATATATAGATACGCTGCTTCGATGTCTTCCTGCGCAGGAGGTTGTATGACGACTTGATATTTCATCATCAGCGCGGGGAACGATGCTTGCGGCGAATGCTGGCAAAAGCCTTTTTCGCAGATATTCCTTTGGTCCGCGGTATCGATTCCAATCCGCGACGAATGCCTGCCACCGTCTGTTCATATTCGAGCGTGCTTTCCAGATGATCCACTTTCTGTTCGAGACGATCCAATCGTTTCTGCATTTGCGATAGTGTCATGGGATTTTATTCTCCTGCTGATACACGAGGATTCTACCAAATTGAGTCTAAATCCGCTTTCATATCCAGCACGGCCTGCTCAACGCAGCGCTCCCAACCATCTTTGAGAAGGCCCTCATATTTTTTATCGCGATGAGCGTAAAGAATGCTGCGGCTGGCGGAGACGATTGCGCCTTTTCCGTTTTTGAAGGCGGCTTTGGTCATTTCGGCAGTGGCGCCTTGTGTGCCATAGCCGGGGAGAAGAAG
>DATAPK010000563.1:0-3938 GCA_036265245.1 Tepidisphaeraceae bacterium
TCGCAGCTACGGGCGAATAGAGTTTTCAGACAAAGCCTAATAAGTAGTGAGAGGAAATTTGCTTGAATAAGGTTAGAACCCAAAATGAAATGTCGCCGTTTTCTCTTGTGACGCCCATCTTTCATAGATATATAACCTCCGAACATTCATGCAATCCACCCACGGAAAAGATAAGCCTCGCATGTCGATCATTCAGGTTGCGGAGGTGGCCGGCGTTTCCAAATCGACCGTCTCGCGGGTCATCAACCAATCGCCCGCCGTCGCCCCCGAGGCCACCAAGGCCGTCCACGAAGCCATGCAGCGGCTGGGCTATTCTCCGCCCCTGCGCCGCCGCGGCCCCAAGCCCATGTCTCGCCGAGGCATTCGCACCGGCAACATCGCTTTACTTGTGATGGGCCTGCGCCCGGCTGACCTTTATCGCCTGCCCGTTTTTCCTTCCCTTCTACATGGCATCGAGCGCGCCCTCGCCGAGCAGCAGATGAATCTCGTCCTCGCCAACTTCGGCAAAGAGGCCGAAGTCCCCGCCGTGCTCGCGGGAAATCAAACCGATGGCGTTCTTTTATTCGGTAAGTGGGATGACATGCCCAACGCCGTCCGCGCCCGCCTCAAGCAGTTGCCGCTCGTCTGGGTGATGCGCGAGCACAGCGATATTGAGGGCGATTTCGATCACGTTTTCTACAACAACGCCGCCGTCGGCCCCATCGCCGCCCGCTATCTTCTCAGCCGTGGTCACAAGCGCTTGGCCTACCTTAGCGCCGTCCCCAAGCACACCGCTTTCGCCCAACGACAGCACGATTTCACTGAGACCATTCAGCAAAGCGGCGCTTCCGTTGTCTCATTCGTCGGCGATCGCGAAATCGATCCATTGCACTGGTCCGCCCCGGAATATCTCGCCCTGGTCGATCGGCTTCTCGAAGAACGCGAGAAACCCACCGGCCTCTTCGTCGCAACCGACGCCCAGCTTCCCGGCTTCTATCACGCGTTGCTTGCCCGGGGCCTGCACCCCGAGCAAGATGTCCATCTCATCGGCTGCGACAACGAACAGCAATTCCTTTCCCAACTTTCGCCCGCCCCGGCCACCATCGACATCAACCTCGAACTCGTCGGCCACCGCGCTGTGCAACAACTGCTTTGGCGCATCCGCAACCCCGAAGAAAAGAACCGCATTAGCCTGCTGGTTGAGCCTCGATTGATAACCCCGCAAGATCCTAAAGGTGCCGAGCCTTCGCTCGCCTAAAAAATCGCCAATTCAGCGACGCCGAGAATAAGAACAAATCGCTTCAAGCAGGTTCAATAGCGCATTGCTATTCCGCGGCGATCAACGCCCAGCACACGATTGCACTGCATATCGTGCTCCAGCGGCCAAAACCCTTATAGATTTGGGCCGCCAACGATGCCTGGTCTTTTAGTTTCCCGACCGCCTTGATCTGCGGATCAGAAACATTTCGCACCGCCAACCAGCGCGGCGGCGCGTCGATCTGGCTCATCACCAGGCCAAGGATCGCATCCCCCATCTCCGAAACGTCACCCAGACCCTTCAGGCCATAATGATTATCTGATGTATCAAACCCAAAAAAATCAGTGGTCACAACTGATGCAGCCGCCCGCTTGCTGACCACGATCTTCGGCGGGCGAGTGTTATCCTTCGGAAGCTGCTCCGCATTGGCTTTGAACAAGGCCTTGGCTTTTGTAAAAAACTTCGTCTTGGGCGCCGCCTGATCCTGAAAAATCTCATCGTGAAAAGATGCGCTTTTTAACCATTGGATGCCGTCCATTCTGACGATCGGGCTCACGATGACATCGCCAACTTCACATTGCGTGCCGATCCCCCCGGCTGTGCCGGTTGTGATTACCAACTTGGGTTGCACCTCTTCAATGATCTGTTTCCAGACATCAAAATTGGGCAGCGTTCCTCCGTTGGCGGGAAGCTTTTTGATGTCCTGCGATAAATGTGAATCAGACTTGAAAACAACCACCTTCTTCCCGCCGATGCTCGTCGTCCAGAACGCACCCAGCCGCTTTGCCTCCAGCGCCGGGCAACCCTTTCGCATCTTGCTCGAAATGGCCGCAAAATTGTGCGTGTATGAAACGTAATCGTTGTGAGAATCAACGCCAGGCGTCAAGACTCGACTGAGCGCATGCCCTTCATCAACGGTCCAGGTCACCACCAGTACGTCAGCCTTAGGCAGCGGGCCGCTGCCATCTCCGCTGGGCTTTGGGCCGGTTTTAGGAGCAAGCCCCGCAGGCCATGGAATGTCTGTGAACCGTGAAAGCCCCGTGGCCGTGGTGAAGGCAAAAAATTCCTTCCCCTCCGATGCTTCAGAATCGAAATCAATGATCTCTCGCTGCAAATCCTCCGGCGTGCTATCGCGCGGAACCGCCGCCTTAAATGCAAATGTCGCAGCCGGCGCTGGCGTGACAATTGGATCAAATCCGAGATTCCGCTTTACCCAGGCTCGGTCGGCACGCATATGGCGTCTCCCAGCAAATGGTTCAAGCTCGCTATTTCGCTTACCACCCATCCCAGGAATATGTCCCACCTATTTCTGCGGGATGTTTTCAAATTCTTAAGAACCCAAAAATATCCTGCAAGGCCGAAAATGTAAGCAGGTTGCAGCCCTCTGGCAATTCCCCTAAACAGGGGAGCTGAAGCGACCTTGTCTCGCGTAACTCAAATCAAAAATGCATGTCAGGCATTTCGATAGGATGCCCGGTGGCTCCGGCTTTGCCCCGGTGCAATCGTTAGCCACGTTGAATCAGGTTTCCACAAACGAACCAAATACAGAATCTGCCCCGTGTGATAAGCGGCGTGGCTCAACCCGCGCAATAATGCCTGTTGCACCGTATGCGCCTCGCCGCGAATCGTGATGGTCTTTTGAAGTTCCGATGGATTCAGCGATTTCAGAGTTTCCTCAAGGGCGATCCAGCCGGTATCCCACTGCGCCATCAAATTCGATCGGCTGTCCTCCGCCCCAACCACAAACTCGGCATCGCGATTACGCGTCGGCGCGTCTCCGTCTTGGGCGAGAAAATCGGCCCACCGCGATCTCAGATTTCCCGCCAAATGTTTTACAATCAACGCCACCGGGTTCACCTGCTGCGCAGGCCGGTGAAAGAATGCCTCATCGTCCAACTGTGCCATCGCCTTCTCGGCAAGCTGCCGGTGCCGGCGAAATTCATGCTGAAAATCTGAAAGCAGATCATTCATATCAATCAATTAGACGGGCAATTTTATCATAGTCCGACCGCGATCGCCTACTGAATCTCCAAAACCACCACCGATTTCGCCGGAAGATTCAGCGTCATCTTCTCTCCATCCACCTGCGCCCCCTTAAACTCCGCCGGCTTAATCGACTCCGGCGAGTCAAACGTGTTCATCGCATTCATCTTCTCCGAAGTCAAAATCGTGCCCGCTACGGACTTTGCCGTCATCCCATTGATCTTCGCCGAAACCGTCGCCGCGCGATTCGGATCGAGATTCACAATCGACAGATGCAATTTGCCCGTGCTATCCCGCGACGCCGTCGCATGCAAACTCGGAACCGCCGTCGATTCCACCTTGTACTCCGGCGCGTTTAATTCCAGCGGAATAAACGTCGCCCCCTGATGCACCTTGTACATCTTAAAAACATAATACGTCGGCGTCAGCACCATCTTCCCCTTATCCGTCAGGATCATCGATTGCAGCACATTGATCATCTGCGCGATGTTCGTCATCGCCACCCGATCGCAATGCTTGTGAAAGATATCGAGATTGACCCCCGCCACGATCGCATCGCGCAGCGTGTTCTGCTGATACAAAAATCCCGGATTGGTCCCCGGCTCCGGGTCATACCAATCCCCCCATTCATCGACCACCAGCCCCACGCGTTTGTCAGGATCATATTTATCCATGATCGCGCTGTGCTTGGAGATCAGATCATCCATATGCAGCGTGC
>DATAPK010000564.1:0-4075 GCA_036265245.1 Tepidisphaeraceae bacterium
TCCCGCCTGGCAAGTCGATCGCGTCGGAACCGCCCCGCCCACCAGTTGCCACACAAACCAATCCCCCGCCTCCACCCAAACCTCCGCCGCCTCATAAATTTCCGGCGCATGATTGAGCGTCTCAAGAATTTTCGGAAAAAACCACTCAATCCCAATCGTCCCGCCATACCGATTCAGCCACGGTTCCTTCCGCTCCCGTGCGATCTGGTTAATGCGATCCGTTTCATCCTTCGCCCCATGATGTTTCCAAAGCTTCGGCCACGCCAGCGGTGTTTTCGCAAAGGCATCGATCAAACAAAGCGGCGTCCCATCCCCTCGCGTCGGCAGCATCGTGCAGCTCGTAAAATCAACCCCAATGCCAACGATATCATCAATCACAATTCCCCCGGATCGCATCGCCGCCTTGCAAGATTCCCCCGCCGACTCCAGCCAATCCCCCGGATGCTGCAGCGCATAATCCGGCGGCAACTTCTCCCCGCTGGTCGGCAACTCCCGATCAATCACCCCATGCCGATAAGCATGCGCCCCCTGCGCCGCGATATGCCCATTGCTCACATCCACAATGAGCGTGCGAACCGACTCCGTCCCAAAATCAAATCCAATAGAATATTTTGCCACCCCAACATAATAACCGATTTCCGTTCCAATCCCCCCAAAGCCCACGGCTCCGCCGTGGGAACCTACTTCACCTTCACCTGTGTAAACGAAAACTTGTGCGAAATCGTTTTCCCATTCTCCTGAAACGTCAACGACAATCGCACTGCCATCTCCCCTCGCCAGTTCCAATACGTCGAATCCCCCTCGTCATAAAGCACATAATACTGCGGCGGATAATCCGAATCGTAAAAATGCGCTCGATAAAAAGGATCTCGCCGATATCGTGACTGCGTCGCCACGTAACCAAGGCCAATCCCAATCGACGGCCCCGTCGGCTGGATCACCGGCGGCGGAGGCGGCAAAATCAGCTTGATAAAACTATGCGGCTCCATCGTCGCCCCGCGCAGCGGATGGCTCTGCCCCTGCGGATCAACCACCGCGCTCTGATCCCCCATGAGCTGAATCGAATCCTCCGTCGGGTTGAAAATCTGGACGATCAGATGATCGTCATACGCCCGAAACCGATATTCCAGCGGGTCAAGCTTTATTGTCGTGTCGGTTTTGGTCCCAATATGGGTCGCGATGTCCGTAGGCTCAGTGAGGTCATATTCAAAATGCGTGCAGCCGACCGCCCAGAGGACAATAAAAGGCAATATCCATCGCATCCAATCGATTATAGGATAGGCATTTTGCAATTCATGCTAGAAACTTTCGGGCGACGATGGTGTAATTGATAGTGAAGGTCGTACACGTCAACGGGATTTGACGACGGGTAGTGGTTATGGAACTTCAGGACTTCAAGCGTTGGCATTGGGCATTGATCGCATTGGTCATCGGCGCCGTGCTGGGCTACGCCCGCACCATGGCCACCCCGGACACCCAAAGCGACCGTGGCGGCATCTCCGCGCTCCAATTCATCACCAACGTCGATCGCCCCCGCACCGGCAACGGATATCAGTGGGTCACCAATATCAGAATCTATCCCGCGCAAACCTTGCCCGTGCCCTCCGCCAACGGCTCCCAGCAGGTGAATTTCGTCACCTGCAACCTCATGTCCGTCGTAAGCCCCGGCCAAGGCCAATACAATTCCGTTCACTTCGTCGCCGAAATCCCCTTCAAGGTCGGCACCAGCTTCAGGCCTCCCAACGATCACTACACCATCTTGGATTATCTGAACGATCAGAAGACTCGTAATCCCGAAATCCAATACAAATACGCATGGTGGACCGAGCCTAAAGCAGAGATCGTCATATGGATGGCCGGCGCGCTGGTCCTGATCGGCGGCGTCTGGCCGACGCTCATCAACCTGATGATCGGCGCGGGCTTCGCCAAGCCCAAAACACCCAAGGAAAAATACGACCTCGATCGATTCAGCAAAACCCCCGAGCCCGCCGCAGCAGTGGCAAAAGCAGGCATGTCCGAAGCGGAAGCCGACCAGCTCCGCCAGATGCAGGACAAAATGGAAAAAGACCTCGCCGCCGCCGGTGTATCAATGACCGGCCAGCCGACCGAGGCCCCGACCAATCTCACCTCAGGCCAGATAAAAACCCTGACCGGCACCGCCGCCGAATCCACCGCCACCCAGCAGGACGAAGAAGACAAGGAATACAAAGGCGAGTTCTACCCGGTCGTGAAGCCTCACCATCTTCCAACTGAAGATGAGAAGAAGCATTGAAGTCATTTTGGATTGCGGATTTTGGATTTGGGATTGCATGATGAGCAGCAACACGCATTTTCAATCCAAAATCCCCAATCCAAAATCCAAAATCGCCACCTCGTTTAGCCCCTAACTGAACCACAGTCCCTATCCCGACCCAAAAGTCGCGAAATCCCCGGCGAAATTCGCTTTGAAATCACAAAGGTTTATTTGACCCCCCCGCTAACCAGTGCTATATTTTGAGAGTCCGTGCCAACGGATTTTCACATTAGGTCTTGTCGCAACTAGGCTTAAGCGACTTTCAGGAGATCAAAGCACCGCGATTTTGCCTTATAAAAAGGCGTTCGCTGGCATTGTTCTCTGGCGAGCCTGCTTCTACTGACGGCGGGTCGTGCGTTGAACGAGCCGAACGGGAATGACAACAAAGCGCTGGTCCTGGGGTCAACCGACATTGTCGAGTTGATCGGGCAGACGGTCAGCCTCAAGCGCCGCGGCAAGGATTACGTCGGGCTATGTCCGTTTCATCAGGAAAAAACACCTTCGTTCAAAGTCGATCCGGTCAACCGGTACTTTTACTGCTTTGGATGCAAGGCCGCCGGAAACGCGATTGATTTTGTCATGAAGCGCGATCGCATCGATTTTATCGATGCGCTGAAATTACTGGCGGAGCGGGCAGGAATCGAGTTAGCCCGCTTTAGTGGTTCGAAAGAAGATAAAGGCCTGCGGCAACTGCTGCTCGATGCTCAGTCCGCCGCCGGCTCGCTCTTTGAAAAGTTCTTGAATGACGCAGTCACCGGCAAGGCGGCCCGAGACTACCTCGCCTCGCGCGGGTTCAACGCCGACTCCATCAAGCGCTTCCAGATCGGCGTCACCCCCGAAGCGTGGGATTCGCTTCTGCGAAGCCCCGTAATGAAGAAGTTCGAGACGAGCCTGCTTCAGCAGGCGGGTTTAGTGAAATCGCGCGAGAGCGGTGAGGGACATTACGATACCTTCCGCAATCGCCTGATGTTCCCGATTCGCGATGAAACCGGCCGAATCATCGCCTTCGGCGGGCGGGTCATGCCCGGCTCCGAAGACCCGGCCAAGTATCTGAATAGCCCGGAAACACCGCTTTTTTCCAAGAGTAAGTCGATTTACGGCATAGACCTGGCCCGGCAGAAAATCGTCGAGACGCGCACCGTCGCCGTTGTCGAAGGTTATACCGACGTCGTGATGGCCCACCAGTTCGGGGCCAGCAACGTTGTCTCCATCCTCGGCACCGCGATGACCGAGCAGCACGTATCGATACTGAGAAGATTTGCCGACAGAATCGTCCTATTATTCGATGCCGACACCGCCGGCGACCTGGCAGTGAATCGTGCGGTAGAGTTGTTCCTGACGCAGCCCATCGAAATTGCGATCGCATCGATGCCCGAGGGTGTCGATCCTGACGAATATCTGCTGGAACACGGCGCCGACGGATTTGCCAAAATGCTAGCCAACGCCAGTGATGCCTTGACGTACAAATGGAAGCAGCTTGATCGGCAATTTCGCGCGACCGGCGATATGACATCGCAACAGAAAGCGGTGGAACAATATTTAGAAGTGATCGCCGGCGCTCGCGGCAGTGGCCCGATCGATTCGCTCCGCTGGGGCGCAACCCTGACCCGTGTAAGCCGGCTGACCGAAATTCCAGTCGAGCAATTGCACCGGCGATTTGCTGCGACCAAAGCGCCGCGACGAAATACGCCGTCGGCTCCTGCGAATGCAGAAGAAGAGGCTAGGCCGCAAGTAACCCAGCGGCGCCTCACCGCAACGGAGCGCGCGGAAAGACATTTGCTC
>DATAPK010000565.1:0-4406 GCA_036265245.1 Tepidisphaeraceae bacterium
GTCGGAAGCGTGTAATAATGCAGCGAAATCCCATTCATCTGCCGCGCCGCGTGCGACATCAGCACGTCCGTCCAGTTCAAATCCTCGCCGTTCGATCCGCACGCAAATTTCTGAACCGTGTTGCCCGAAAAATTCTTCACGAACGTCGCATATCGCCGAAAGTTGTCGGCATAAAACTCCGGCGTCATGTTCCCGCCGCAACCCCAGCTCTCATTCCCCACGCCAAAATATTTCAGCTTCCAAGGCTTATCCCGCCCATTCGCCCGCCGCTCCTCCGCCAGCGTCGATTCCGAATCGCTGGTCATATACTCGATCCACTCCATCATCTCCTGCGGGCTTCCGCTGCCCACATTCCCGCAGATATACGCATCCGCCCCGATTTGATCGCAGAAATCCATGAACTCATGCGTGCCAAATTGATTCGTTTCAATCACCCCGCCCCAGTGCGTGTTGATCCGCTTCGCCCGCTTATCCCGCGGCCCGATCCCATCCCGCCAATGATATTCATCCGCAAAACACCCGCCCGGCCAGCGCAGCACCGGCACGCTCATTTCCTTCAGCGCCGCCACCACGTCATTGCGAATCCCTCGCGTATTCGGAATCGCCGAATCCTCCCCAACCCAAACCCCTTCATAAACACACCGCCCCAGGTGCTCGGCAAACTGCCCATAAATATCGCGATTGATCGTCCCCCCCGGCTGATCCACCCGAATCGTCAAATCCGCCTTGATCGAATCTGCCGGCTGAGCATTCACTTCGTTAACAAGAATTGCGACCGCAAACAAACAAACGCCGATTTGAACGATCATGTGCTGCCTCCAAATGTGGGGATCGGAGTATAGCCATAATCGATAAATGCGTCTCTATCCCATAAAACGAGTTTGCCGCTTGCGGCTTAGCGCTGCCTCGCGCTAAACCGCAAGCGGCAATTGTAAAAACCTGAAACTCTGCAACTCGCTCAAAATCGCCAGGTCGCCTGTGCATAAAAGCTACGCGGCACTTCCGTCGACAGATTGATCCCACCCGTCCCGCCCCATTCCGGGTGACGGTTATCAAACGCATTCTGCACGCCCACCGCCAAGTCCATGCCCTTCGGCGCGTGCCAGGTCACGTTGGCATCAAACCGCCAATAGTCCGGCACGTCCGCAGTGGCCACATTATCCACATAATACGCCGCCGCGTTCAGTTCCAGGTTCTTCGTGATGTCATAATACGACCGCACCTGAAACTGATTGCGAGGCGATGATCCTTCAAAAAGTGGTTCCTGATTGATCACATCATCGCCATGATGATGAATCGAAGTCTGGAGCAAGCTGTAGCTGGCCGTCAACCGCCATGAATCCGTGATGACCATGGTGCTGCTGATTTCCGCGCCGTACGTTTCGCCGAAGAGCGCATTATGCGTTCGCAGTGGAATCTCCAGATGCGGAATCGGCGTCGCCACAAATCCCGGAGCATCCCCCTGCGTATATGCAATCAGATCGTCATACCGATTCGCAAACGCCGCCACGTCCACCGAGAAGCGTTTGGTCGGCTCAAATCGATAACCCACTTCATACGCCGTCAGCTTTTCCGACGTCAAACCGACATTGCCCGTCGCCGTCAAAAACGCCGGCAGTGTCTGCGTCGGCGTCGCGCTGAAAACATCCGTCGCATCCTCATCCGATCGGGCCGGCGTCCGCACCGCGTGCGAGATCGACGCCCAAACCGAATGCTGCTCGCTCGGCGACCACAAAATCCTCGCCCCGGGCTCCACTTCAAAATCGCTGTAGCTGTTTTCCTCAAACTTCGATCCCAGGAACAAGTGCAACCGATCCTGGATCAGCGTGATGTTGTCCTGCGCAAACAAGTTCACCTGCTGCGCCACGCGATGATTCGGATCGAGCTGAATCTCCTGCGAATCATCCGCCGAATCCGACACCAGCCGATATCCGCCGCCCCACGTGATCTGATTGTTCTTCACCGGCGTGAAAATGTGCTGGAATTCAATGTCAAATGTATCCTGGCCGACCGGATCGACCGGATACCCGCGATAATACCGATCCACATAACTCTGCAGCATGAACTCCGACCCATCGCTCGCTTTGTGAGTCCATCGCCCAAGCAAATTGCCGCCCGATTCGTCATAAGTCGTATCAATCGGGACGATCGAAGGCGGCGTCAGAATCGACCGCCGATAGGTCTGCCCCAGCCGATTGCTGAACGCATCGCCTTGCAATGTCAGCATGTCATCCGCGCTCGAGTATCGATCGATGCGGAATCCCGTTCGCATCGAATCCCACCCGTCGTGCGCGTCCGGGCCGTCATCGGGAAAAGTGTATTCGTGGTTCGTGCCGTACTTCGCATACACGCGATAGTACGTATCCGCGTCGATCTTCCCGCCGTAGCGAATCCCGCCGTCCTGTTGATCCGTTCCATATCGCCCATCCAGCAAAACGCCCTGCGTATCCTTCGCGGTTTTGCTGGTGATGTTGATCACGCCGTTCACCGCGTTGGCTCCCCAAAGCGTCGCGCCCGGCCCGCGGATCACTTCAATGCGATCCAAATCCCCAAGCATGTAATCCTGCTGGCTCCACAGCACGCCCGAAAACAATGGCGTATAAACCGCACGCCCATCCATCAGCACCAGCAACTTGTTCGCATAAACATCGTTAAACCCGCGCGAGCTGATCGCCCATTCATTCGCATTCACCTGCGCCACATCCAGCCCCGGCACCATGCGCAGCAATTCTGGAATGCTGTTGAGCCCTGACCTGCGAATGTCATCCTGTCCAATAACGTAAACCGCCGCCGGTGCATCGCCGATGCGCGATGGCGCCTTGTTCACGCTGGTCACCTGAATATTCATCAGGTCTTCCATGCTCAGCCCGTTTAGATCCGCGGCCGGCGCGGAAGGAGCCGCCGGCGCCGAGGCCGGCTCATCCGCCCACGCCGCACAAGTCAGCGCCGCTGCAATCGCAGCCGCCAATTTCCACTTCGATATACCCGCAAAAGATTTGAGATGCTTCATGTTCCTCACCGATGGTAAAATGTCCGGGATTTAACGCTTATCCCGGTTTTCCCATCGGCGACGCATCTTCAGCCGCTTAATGAAGTGGTGTGCTTTTCTAGTAGGCGTCTAATAATTCCGCCACGTCCACTTTCCGCCCCTCTTTCGCACTGATAACCCCCGCCATGACCGTCCCATAACTCCACAAATTATCCTGTCCATTTGTCTCCCCCGGCGTGCCGCTTCGAATCGCCTCCGCAAACCGTCTCAGCAGCGCCTGCTGCCCATTCTCATTCAATGGCGGAACCGCAATTTCCTCGCGCTTTGCATCTTTCCCCCATTTCTCGCATCGCCAAATTTCGATCTTGTCCTGTTCCAGATGAATCGACCCCTCGGCACACTGCAATCGCCAGTTCCCGCTCCACCCCGTCGTCCGCCCGATCGCGCTCCAGTCCCCGCTGTAACTGAAAGGCATGCCGCCATCCAGCTCCATCAACATCTTCAACCCCGCATGATGCTGATACCAGCTCCATTTCGGATTAAACGTCTGCGCCGTCACCTGGCGAATCGATCTCCCCGTCACCGCGCGAATCAGATCGATGTGATGAATCGCCATATCCACCAGCAGCGGAAACTCCATCGTCTCCCGAAACGATCCCGTGAAATCCGCCGGGATATAAAAATCCAAATGCCCATGCCCCAGCTCGCCGACGGGTTTGTCGCGCATGATCTCGCGCAGCTTCGTCATCATCGGGTTGTATCGATAATTCTGCGCGACCAGCAATTGCTTCCCCGCGCGTGCTGCGAGTTGAACCATCAACTTCGCCGCCGCCAGATCATGCGCCAGCGGCTTTTCCGTCAGCAAATGCAATCCCCGCCCAAACGCCAGCTTCGCATGTTCCACATGCACCACTGGCGGCGTCACCGTCAACACCGCATCCGCTTCAACTCGATTGATCGCCTCTTCAAGCGTCTTAAACCGACGCTCCCCCGGAATCTTCAGCGCATCCCCCGCCTCGTTCAGCGCCGCATCCGAAATATCCACGATTGCAGCGAGTTCAAAATCCGGCGAGCTATTCGTCGCGCCGCTCCACCACGCCTTCCCCATGCCGCCAACACCCGCTTGAATCAATTTCAGTTTCATGCGCGACGGATCATAACCACGCGCCAATCGATGTGAAGATAAAACCTCTCCCCTCCTCCTGACAGGCTACCATTCATCCCAAAATACGCGAAAACTCCTGCAGATTTTGCAGATTACTGCGCCGCCCGCATGCAATGGTCAAACAGCACCCGCCACTCAAGCTGCTGCAACGCCACCGCCAGCCCATATCGCGGATCAGAAGGGTGGTCGCAAACCTCTTCGACGAGATCGACCAGCGCATCCGCGTTCCACCCATGATGCGTGATTTTCAGC
>DATAPK010000566.1:0-4657 GCA_036265245.1 Tepidisphaeraceae bacterium
CCACCATGCCCTTTCCCGCAAAATCGAAACGCACACCCCGCCCCCACCGGCGCCACCATCGCAATTCGCTCATCAAACGCCCCCGCCAACAACACCGCCTGCCCTAACCGCGACACGCCCATCGCAATCAATTTCGTTTTATCGATCGCCGGATCATCCTGCAGATAATCCACGCATCGCGACATCCCCCACGCCCACGCCGCAATGTCGTTCCAGTCATACCCCGGATACGCCGGGAAAAATCCGCTCGTGCGAAACTTCGGATTGTCCGCCCCCAGTTGCTGATACCCGATGGTGACCACCGCATATCCCCGATTCAGCGCCAACTCATATTGCCTGGCAACATCCTCAGCCGTCATCGCGCGAAACCCCCGTCCTGCCGCGCGCGTCGTTGGCGCAGCAGCCGGCTGAGATACAGGCGACGCCACCGGCGTCCCATACGTCAACGTCATAATCGCCGGAACCAGCGCTTTGTTTTGCTCACTTCCCGCCGGCGTAAAAATCGCGATATCAAACCCCAGTTTCCCGCCCTCCCCAAAACTCAGGTGCATCAACCGAAATGAAACCTTCCCCTCCATCAAGCTCTGCGACGCGATTTCCTTCCCCTTCACATTCCCCGGCGCCGGCGGCGCATGCCCAAACTCATACTCCTCCAAAATCCCCTTCATCTCCTCCCGCCGCGCTCGCCACTGCTCCGCCGTCGTAATCTTCTTCCCATCATTCCCGATCAACGGGTCCGGCATCTCTGGATGATCCGGCAAATCCTTCCCCGCCGGCATCGACGCCGGCCCTTCGATGCCACGAGCCGAAGTCAAGACCACCGACACAACAATCGTCGCGAATAACCAGCTAAACTTCATCATGCTCAACCCCGCATATCATGCCCAAAACCATTATCCAAGATAAATAATGCCGACATTTATGTGCAAACCTAATACACCATTTCTCTTCCTAAATTATAATGAAATATCAGGCCGCATCCGCAATCATGAGTCGAGAACTATTCGATCAGGCTATTCAGCATCATCGGGCAGGACAACTCCCCGAAGCCGAGAAACTCTATCGGCTTGTCCTGCAAAGCGAACCCCAAAACCACGATGCCTGGTTCCGCCTTGGATTGCTTGCCCAGGACGCCGGCCGCAGCGCCATCGCAGTAGACTTGTTTCGCCGGGCGATCGCTCTCAATCCGACCGAATCCGCCGATCAATATAACCATTTAGGAATGGCTCTCACCAGGCAACGCCAAACACAAGCCGCAGAAACAGCCTATCGAAAAGCGTTGCAGATCAAGCCTTCCGCCCCTGTTTGGAACAACCTCGGCCATGCATTCATGCAATCCGGCCAAATTGCAGAAGCACTTCATGCTTTTCAAACCGCGGTCTCTCTTCAACCAAACTCCGCGATGACCCACAGTAACCTCGGCGCCGCCTATCGACATTTAAACCAGTTCGATCCCGCCGAACGCGCCTTTCGAGAGGCAATCACTCTCAATCCGCATCTCAGCGCAGCACATCGCAATCTCGCCGGCCTGCTAAAGGAACTGGCTCGCCTTGATGAATCCATCGAACATTATGAGCATGCCCTGCGTCTCTGCCCCGGTGATCCCCAGCTTCACAGCGATCTGCTTTACACGATGCTTTTTTCTCCTCGAATCGATCAGACCAAACTCGCCCAGGCGCATCGCGAATGGAACCACCTCCATGCCCAGCCTCTGCAAAAGCTGATCCAGCCTCATCCCAATCCCCGCGATCCAAACCGCCGCCTGCGCATTGGCTATGTGTCCCCGAATTTCAAAGACCACGTCGTTGGCCGAAATATTCTCCCCCTTCTGCGATGCCACGATCATCAAAAATTTGAGATCATCTGTTACGCACAAGTCCGCCATCCCGATCCTTTCACTGTTCAGTGCATCCAGAATTGCGATCTTTGGCGCGATATAGTCGGAATGTCCGATGAGCAGGTGGCCTCCAAAATCCGCGAGGATCAAATTGATATTCTCGTTGATCTCAATCTCCACATGGCGGAAAGCCGCCTCCTGGTCTTCGCCCAGAAACCCGCCCCAATTCAAGTAACCTTCGCCGGCTACCCCGGCACCACCGGCCTGAACGCCATCGACTACCGCCTCAGCGATCCATATCTCGATCCGCCTGAAACAGACCAAACCCTTTACAGCGAACGCACCCTTCGATTGCCAGATAGCTTTTGGTGTTTCGATCCTTTGGATTGCACCGATCTGAACGTCAATCCCCTCCCCGCATCAGAAGCAAACGGCATCACCTTCGGCTGCCTGAATAACCCCTGCAAAATCAACGATGATGTCTTGTCCCTCTGGTCGCGGGTGCTTCATCTGACAACAAATTCCCGCCTTTTTCTCCTGGCAGTATCCGACAGCCACCAAAAGGCAATTCTGCACCAATTCGATCGCGAGGGAATCGATCCAACTCGCATCCAGTTTTCCATCCCCCAACCCCGCCGCGACTATTTGATGCTTTATCACCAGATTGACATCGGCTTGGACAGTTTCCCCTACAACGGCCACACCACCACTCTGGATGCCCTCTGGATGGGTGTCCCAATCATTACGCTCGTCGGGCCATCCGCCGTCTCCCGTGCCGGATTGTGCCAGTTGTCAAACTTAAACATGCCCGAACTCATCGCGCAAAGCCCGGATCAATATGTCCAAATCGCCGCAGAGTTGGCCAACAATCGCCCAAAACTCCAGGAGCTTCGCTCCACCCTTCGCCATCGAATGCAACAATCCGCATTGATGGATGCGCCCCGCTTCGCTCGCAACATCGAGCTCGCCTACCGGGATATGTGGTCAAGATGGTGCTTAGCTCAAGGCGGCTAGCTATCTCGCGTTTACCGTTCAATCCTTCAACTTTTCTTCGCCTCATTCTGTGCAATAAACTGATCCGCCTCCGCAATGCTCGCTTCCATATCCTTCACAAGCTGATCGATCTGCCCGCCAAGCTCCACATCCGTTCCCTTCAACTGTGCGATAGCCGCCGCATTGAGATTCGCCTTGATGAACAGCACACGCGTATGAAACCGGGTCAACACCGGGTCCATCGAAGCCGCCGCCCGATCCATGTGGCTCACCATTTCGTCATAAGTCTGATGCGTCTTGTTATATAAATCCTGGCTCTTCCCCTGCAAATCAGGATCATCCTTCATCTGCGCAATCTCCCCCGTCCACTCATTAAACAGCGCCGTCCCCACATGCTTCACCGCATCGATCTTGCTATGCACCGCCTTCGCCCGGCTCTCGCAAGATGAATACTGGCTGTTCAGCTTGTTATACATCGCCTCCAAATCCCCGCCGTTGAAATTCACCACACTCTTGAATTGATCCAGCGCGCTGGTGAACTGCGTCTTCGCTGCCTCCTGCGCATCCCGCGCCCCCTTCACATTATCCACCAGCCGCTCGCGCTTCGCATAACCCATCTTTTCCGTCATGTTGTAATACGTTTCGCGGGTCGTCTGACAACCTTGTGCAAAAACCGCAAAGATAAACACCGACATCAAAATAAAACGTGTGCGCATCGGATCGCTCCTCAAAAGTATGTGCAATTAGTCTATCGAATCAGATAGCAAAGCAACAAACAAAGCTCCAACACCCACCAAAGCCCACGGCTCTGCCGTGGGACCATGCAACAAGGGTTCTCAGAAAGAAATTTTGATTGTTCCCCCGCCCCCGCTACACTTTTGCGCTATGAAAGACCCCGTCGATCATCTCAAAAAATTAATCCGCGACATCCCCGATTTCCCCAAACCCGGCGTGCTCTTTCGCGATATCTCCCCGCTCCTCGGCGACGCTTCAGGCCTCGCCCTCTCCGTCGAACTCCTCGCCAATCCCTTCCGCGGGAAAAATATCGACGTCGTCGTCGGCGCCGAAAGCCGCGGCTTCATCTTCGGCACCGCCGTCGCCTGCTGCCTCAGCGCCGGCTTCGCCCTCGTGCGCAAGCCCGGCAAGCTCCCCTACAAAAAAGTTTCGATGAGCTACGATTTGGAATACGGAAAAGACACCCTCGAAATGCACGCCGACTGCATCGTCCCCGGCCAGCGCGTTCTCATCGTCGATGACGTCCTCGCCACCGGCGGAACCATGAAAGCCTGCTGCGACATGGTCAAACAACTCGGCGGCAACCTCGTCGGCGTCGCCGTCGTCATCGAACTCAATTTCCTCAAAGGACGCAGCAAACTCCCCACCGAAAACGTCCACTCCGTCATCGTCTACTAAGCGTACTAATAAACGAAAACAGCATCACTAAAGCAAACCACCCACCGGCGGTGTCACTTTAGTGACACTGTCTTCCGATCCAAAATCAAGCTGTCTGGTCCAACACAGTCCCCGGCGGAAAATTCTTAAACACCGAGCTCGGGTCCGCATTCCCATTCTGCGCATCCTGCATCGCCCCCAGAAAATCCTGATGAAACTGCTGCGGATCCACACCGTGCGCCTGAAGCGTCTGGAAAAACTGCTCTCGCGCCGCTTGCGGATCGATGCTGTTGGCCGCCGCCGGATCGGTGCTCGCCGTCGGGTCCGTTGAATCACTCGTCGAATCCGATGACGTCGGATCGCTGCCATTCTTAAACACGCTTTCAATCGCGTTCTGAATCGCCTGATCCGGATCGGTTCCCGACTGCGCCGATT
>DATAPK010000567.1:0-10412 GCA_036265245.1 Tepidisphaeraceae bacterium
CTCGATGTCTTCCTGCGAGAATTTTTTGCCGGCACGGGCGGCTTGGCGCTCGTGGATTTGGGAGAGAGTTTCGGCGGCCTGGTCGGCGCCCATGACGGCGTATTTGGCGCTGGGCCAGGCGAAGATGAAAGCGGGGTCGAATGCTTTGCCGCAGAGGGCGTAATTTCCGGCACCGAAGCTACCGCCGACGATGATGGTGATTTTTGGGACGGTGCTGTTGCTCACTGCGTTCACTAGCTTGGCACCGCTGCGGATGATTCCTTGTTGCTCGCTGTCGCGGCCGACCATGAAGCCCTGGACGTCCTGGAAAAAGACGATGGGAATTTGGGTTTGGTTGCAATCCATGACGAAGCGGGCGGCTTTGTCGGCGCTTTCGTGGTAGATGACGCCGCCGATTTGGAGTTCGCCTTTGGGGCTTTTAGTGTGCTTGTGCTGGTTGGCGACGATTCCGACTTTTGTGCCGGCGATGGAGGCGTAAGCGCAGAGGAGGGATTGGCCGTAGTCGGGTTTGTATTCGATCAGGGAATCGTCATCGACGATGCAGTTGAGAAGATCGTGAGCGTCGTACTGGGGATGACCGTCGGGGGATATTAGCTCGTAGAGATCATTGGGATCGCGCGCGGGATTTTGAACAGAAGCTAGTTCGATCCGCGAAGCCGCGAGCGGCAGGAGATCGATGAGTTTGCGCAATTGTTTGATGCAGGCTTCTTCGGATTCTTCGTAGAAGTCGACGGTGCCGCTGATTTGGGAGTGCATTTTTGCGCCGCCGAGTTCTTCGGAGTTGACGGTTTGGCCGATGGCGGCTTTTACGAGGGCGGGGCCCGCTAAATAAAGTTCGCTGCCGGCGGTCATAAGGAGTTTGTCGCAGAGGACGGGGAGATAGGCACCGCCGGCGACGCAGTTGCCCATGATGGCGGCGTATTGAGGGATGCCCTGGGCGCTGAGGATTGCGTTGTTGCGGAAGATTCGGCCGAAGTCGTCTTCGTCGGGGAAAATCTCATCCTGCATGGGGAGAAAAACGCCGGAGGAATCAACGAGATAAATCAGGGGAAGGTTGCAGCGGGCGGCGATCTTCTGAGCGCGCAGGACTTTTTTGGCGGTGGCGGGGAAGAAGGCGCCGGCTTTTACGGAGGCGTCGTTGGCGACGATCATGCAGGGGCGATCGTGGATGGTTCCGATGGCGGTGACGACGCCGGCGGAGACTGCGCCGCCGACTTCGGTGTACATGCCGTGGGCGGCCCAGAGTTGGATTTCTAAGAGCGTTGTTTTTTTGTCGATGAGAAGATCGATGCGTTCGCGGACGGGGAGGCGGCCGAGCTTGCGCTGGCGCGCTTGGCCGGCAGCGCCGCCGCCTTCGCGAAGGGTTGCTTCCTGCTCGGCGATTTGCTCGGTGAGGGAGAGTAAAGGTGACGAAGTCTTAGCGGGTTTCTTCATCCGTTTTCATCCGCCTTCTGTGGTTCGAGTTTATACCATCCTTTGCCGTCGGGTTTCACGCGAACGAGGGGATTTCCTGGCTCGTGATCGAGATAGAGGAGCCAGTTGTTTTTCGCTGCTTCATCGAGAAACCATCGGCGGGTGAGGGTGCTGATGTAGGGTTCGACGTCGTAGGCCAGGTTGTAGGCGGCGCCGACGTGGTGGATGGTGGGGAGGATGTCCGGGGTGAAGACGATGGTCTGATTGTTTTCGTCGGTGAAGAGGATGGCTTGCTGGCCCCAGGTGTGGCCGGGGACGAGGAAGATGGAGATGCCGGTAAGGACTTGGGTGGTGCGGTCGAAGAAGGAAGTCGTTGGGAGGGCATCTTTATTGGGATGAGAAGAGTCCCACGGCGGAGCCGTGGGCTTTCGGGTTGCAAAGGGGTTGGGGGATTCGACGAGTTGGAGTTGATTGCGGATGGGGTCGAGGTGATCGCGGTAGTAGGTGCGCGTCATGACGGAATTGTTTGCGAGGGCGTCGTGCCATTCTTGAGATTGAGCAATCACGCGGGCGTTGGGGAAGGTGAGTTTGACGCTCTCGTTGCCGTCGGTCCAGTCGGCTTTTTCTCCGGCTCGCACTTGTCGGGTTAATCCGCCGGCGTGGTCGAAATGGAGGTGGCTGACGATGACGTGGTCGATTTCTTCGCAAGGGCAGCCGGCATCTTCTAGGGCTTGGATGATGGTGTAATCGGTGATGCCGAAGATGTCGCGCATTTTGGGGTCGAGCTTATCGCCGCTGCCGGTTTCGATGAGGATGCGGTGGGTTTGGCCGTGCTCGTCGGTGCGGGTGAGAAGGAGGCAGTTGTGGGCGAGGGTGATGCGGTGACGGTCATCGGGTGTGATAGATTTGCTCCAGACGACGCGGGGGATGAGGCCGAACATTCCGCCGCCGTCGAGTTTGATGGGGCCGGCGCGGAGCATTCTCCAGCGATAACGAACCTGATCCGATGACATGCATTATTTGTAACATCGTCGGCGTCGCGTGGCGACTGCGCAGGTGGCGCTAATCAGCATTAGTGCGGTGGTGCAGGGTTCGGGGACGACGGTTAGTTTTCCGAACAGGCCGTCTTGTTCGCCATTGGGACCGGCGGTGAAATAGAGGGAATTGGCGTCGCCGAGGCTGACGCCGTTGCCGAAGGCGAGGCCCCACACGCCGTCGATATTCAGGACGTTTCCATCGGCATCGCGCAGGTCGTCGATGAAGTTGCCGGTGGCCGGATCGAAGGCGGCGATGGTTCCGTCGTTGCCGAAGTTGGCGACAAGGACATCGTTGGCAAATTTTCCGAAGGTGCTGGGTGCGACGGCGATGCCCCAGGGGGAATCGAGATCGCCGCCGGTGAAATCTTTGGCGAGGGAGCCGTCTTCATTGTATTCGACGAGATGGCCAAAGCCGGGAACGTCTTCAAAACCTTCATCGCTGTTTGGATCGAACATGGCGTAGGTCACGTAGAGATGGTGGTTGAGATCCACCACGTTGAATGGGTGCAGATCGCCGACGGTGGCGGGTGTTTGAAACGCGATCGTTTGATTAGGATCTTGGCTGACGCTTGGCGAGATATCCTGCCATTGGTTATTGAAGACTTCGATTCGGTTGTTGTGGAAATCGGTGGCGTAGACATGATTGCCATCGACGGGATTGGTTGAGGTGACGGGGTTGGTGGAGATGGCGACGCCGGAGAAATCGGGGTTGGCGGCGTCGATGGCTGGGAAGTGGCCGGTCTTGGAGTAATCGACGACGACGGGAGCGCTGTCCATTGCTGTTGCGGTGTTGGAGCGCCAGGCGTTGATCGTGCCGTCTTTGGTGACGAAGACGAACTTGGCGGAGCCGGTGACGGTGCCCAGTGATGTGGGAGGAGTGGTGGTGAGATCGTGGGCCGGGCCGGAGACGGGGAATTCGGTGGCTTGGCCGGCGAGATCGCTGGCGGCGTTGTAGGCCTGGCCAGTAACGGATGCATATCCTTTGTCAGCAAAGCCGGCGATGTCCAGGTTGACGACTTTGAGACCATCCTGATGGAGCGGGTTGCCGGGGACGTCGCCGATGTATTCGGACGAGGTTCCGTCGCGGTCGTTGGAAATCCAGATGTGGCCGCCCGCGCCTGGGGGGCGAAGGGCGATCCCCCAGGCGTTGACCATGTGCGGGTCGATGATCTGCGGATTGAATGAGGGATCGTCGGAGACGAGATTAGTTTGGAGATAGCCGCTGGAATCGGCTTTGGCGATCGAAGTGATCGATGCGGCGAGGATCGCCAGAATGTATTGCTTGCGAAAGCTCATAAATATTCCTCATTTTCAGTGACGGATGTTTTCGAATTCATCTTACGCTTCGCCGACGCAAAGCGAGCAGCGCGCTTGCGCCTGCGAAGAGGCTTATCGTTGCGGGCTCGGGAACGGTGTTGATCGCGACGTTATCCAGCCCGAGGAGTTGATCGGGGGATGGGGATTGGGCGTTGTCGTCGAACCAGCGGAAGCGCAGATTTGCGCCGTCGGTCCACGCAGAGCCGAGCGCGATGGTTGTTGCCGGAACATTGGTGACGCCGATGCTGTTGGGCACGATGATGCCGCCGGGCCCGGTGCGCGTGGGATTTAAACTGCTGACGTTGGTCCAGGTTGAGCCGTTATCCAGGCTGTAGAACAACCAGTAGCCGGGGAATTCCTCAGCTCCAGCATCGGGGCTGGTGGTGTAACCGTTGGCGTCAACGGTCGTTGAGAAGCAGCGGATGTCGTAGCCGACCGACAGCGAGGAGATAGCAGCGCCGCTGTTGTTGGTCAGTTGAAGCTCTAGCTCGCATGCGCCGACGCCGGTGGGGCTGGTGCCTAAAGCGCGATCCGATGGAGAGGCGGCCAGACCGAAGTTGAAACCGCCGGCGGCTCGCTGGTTGCTGGGCGTGGCGGCGGTGAGGGTGGCGTTGGTGGTGAGGGCGCGCGTTGTGCTGGTGCCGTCGGCATTGTTAATGGTGTCGGGAAAGGCGCTGGGAAGAAAAGTCGTGGTGATGGCGGCAGTGGAGCCGGCGTGGCGATAGTCGTCGTGCGAACCCGCCAGGCTGTATTCAATCCAGCCCGTCGGGGCGGCGGTGCCGGCGGTTCCCATCGAATCAAAGTTTTGGATATAGCTGCCGGTAAACGGCGCAGCGGATGTGTGAGATGCGCTTGCAACGGCGATGAAAGATAGAACGATAGCGATAGAAGTACGTTTCATATTTATCTCCCTCCCGGAAGACACCTGTTCCACAGGGCGTCGCGAGCGGAGGAGCGCGACGCCCTGTGGCGAGTTTTGAGAAAAATTCAAAATTACGCTTTGCGGCGGCCGCGACGAATCAAACCGATCGCGCTAAATCCAAGCAGGGCAAGCGATCCCGGTTCGGGGACGGCGTTAGCGACGAAGAGATCGCTGAGATCGTTGGAACCTTGAACGGTGGCGAAACCGCCGGTGGCGAAAACCTCGCTGGTGGGAATCGCGTTATCGATCTGAGGCAGGCCGAACAACTGCTCCATTGTTTTGATGTCGGAAGAGTGATTGGTTACCACACTGCTGGCGTAGGCGTTTCCCTTGGCGAGCGGGGAGATGACGATTTCGGTACTGGTTGCAGTGGTGTCGTCGGCGCCTTCGGTTTCATCGTTCCAGATGATGATGGCGCCATTATTTTGATAGGCAGCGGAGCCCATGATTTGTGGGACGACGATTGAGAGGAAATTGTCGCCCTGAGCGATCTCGGCCTGGTCGCCGGTGTAATGGATGCTGGTTCTGGGATCGGTGAAGCCGCCGGTCAGCGCGCTGTGCATGTCGTTGTACTGATTGGGAGTGATCCAGTTGTAGCGCCCGACGCTATTGCTGGCCAGGTCGGTGGTGAGCTGGCTCATCGGCTCGACGTTCTGCGTGGCGGTGTCGGTGAAGAACGCCATTGGGTTGTGTTTGACGGCGTAATTGTATTGCGTGCTGCCGTTATAGGGGTTGGCGACGACGACATTGCCGTTATGCGTGCCGCCGGTGCCAGTGGCGGAGACGAGAACGGAAGAGCTGTACTGATAGTCTTCCTGGTAGTTCTTCCAGGGAATGCCGGCGGCGTTGAGTTGGCCGGTCAGATGGGGCACGGTGAGGATGTTTTTGGCGGCGGCGGAGGGATCGGAATCGCTCGTGATGGTGTTGCCGATGATCGGGCCTTGTGTGGTGCTGGTTGAAGCGCCAGTGGCGATGGGGTTGAAGTTGGTACCGGCTTCGGCCCAGACGTAATTAGGCTCGGAGGGATGTTCGTTGAGGCCGGGCTGGTAGTAGGCGGTTTCGTACGACACCTGCGCGGCGTTGGCGTTGCCCGGTGTGATCAGGCTTTGGATGAACGGAGCGGCGGGGTCGCCTTTGATCGCGTTGATCGATCCGTTGAACGAAGCCGGCTGGGTGAAGTTGTGGTTTTCCAATGCGATGACCCACACATTGCCGACTTGTGCCGCGGTGGCACGGTAAGAGATGGAACTTGCGGCCAAGATGGCCGCGGTGATCAGCGCCTTTCGGCGCACGATGGCGCAATTCAAGCTTTGCATTTTCTGCCTCCTGAAATGATTCGAGTCAACGTCGAACGACGACGTTTGATGAGGCGGATTTATAGGGATGAATTATTTGGCGAAGGTTTGATGGATGAAAATAGTCGAACAGAGATTGGGCAAGATGGCGCTCAGGGAAGCACAGGTTTTTGTTTCGTTGCAAACGCGAGCTTTACAAGAGCTGCGCGTGTTTCTGATGTGAAGATTATCGAAATGAAACAAAGGCTATGGTTTTGCAGGAAGCAGATCGTCGGGGTTTTGTAGAAGCTCGATGATGCGGGCCAGGGCCTGTGCAGCGGTGCCGCCGTCGATGACGCGGTGGTCGCAGGACAAGCTCAGGGGCAGGAGCATGCCGACGCCGATCATGTGGTTTTGGACGACGACGCCTTCGCGGGCGCGGCCGATGGCGAGGATGCAGGCTTCGGGGTAGTTGATGATTGGCGTGCCGTATCGGCCATGCAGGGAGCCGAAATTGCTGATTGTAAAGGTCGATCCCACCAGCTCATCGCGCTTGATGTTGCGCTCGCGGGCTTTCTTGGCCAGCTCGTGGATTTTGCGATTCATTTCAAGAAGGCTGAGCGCATCGGCATCCTTGATCACCGGGACCATGAGGCCTTCTTCGGTATCGGTGGCGATGCCGAGATGGACGGCGCGATGCTGGATAATTTCCTGCTTTTCGTCATCCACGGTTGAATTGAGGCGATTATATTTTACGTCATCTTTTCCGGAAAGAACGCGGCAGGCGGCGACGGCGACGAGAGGAAGGAGGCTCATGCGCTCGCGGGTTACTTCAATCAAGCGGCGGCGTTGTTGTTCGAGTGAGGTGACATCAGCGTCGTCCATGATGGTGAAGTGGACAGCGTGGCCGATGCTGTGGCGAAGGTGCTGGGCGATGATGCGGCGTACGCCACGGAAGGGGATGCGGATCGATTCTTCGCCTTGCGGGATGGGGGGCGTTTCTTTGCGCTCAAGCATGGGGATGCGGCGAGGCGGGAGGCCGGTGCCGTTTTGTTTGGATGGCCAGCGCGTGCCTGCGGTGCCGGCGCGAGCGGGCGCTTTTGCAGCGGGCTTGGCGGCCCGGACGGGTTGCGGCGGGACGGGGGCGACAGCAGGCGGCACTTCGGCGGCGGCTGCTTGGATGTCACGGCTGGTGATTCGACCGCCGATGCCGGTTCCTTTGATTTTTGTAATATCCACGCCCAAGTCGCGCGCGAGCCGGCGGACGGCGGGGGCGGCACGGACTTTTTCGCCGCCGGGGAGCGATGCTTCTTTATCGTCGGTCATCATTCCAACGACGGTGCCGGCGTCTTCGCGGTCGTCGATGTCGTCCAAGCCAAACGCGGGATCGTCAACGGGGGCTTCGATGGATTCGTCGATGTTTTGCTCGGGAGGATTGCCGTTATCGGGAATCTTCGGCTCGCCCGCTACACCTTGGTAAGAGACCAATGGCGCGCCGACTTTGATGGTGTCGCCGGGGTTTCCGTGGAGGGTTTCGATCGTGCCGGCGCGGGGGCTATAGACTTCGACGACGGCCTTGGCGGTTTCCATTTTCGCCAGGATGTCTGATTCTTTGACGTGCTGTCCCTGCGAGACGCACCATTCGAGGAGCTCTGCCTCTTCCAAACCTTCACCCAGGTCAGGCAGCAGGAAAATGTTCGGATTGGAGCTTGTGTGCGAAGCCATGCGGTCCTCTTGAGCGTAATCAATACATCATGCAATCGCGAATGCAACTGCCGATGCGGGCGGCATCGGGCAGGTATTGTAATTCGAGCTTGTAATAGGGCATCGGCGTGTCAAAACCGGCCACGCGCTGGATCGGGGCTTCCAGATACAAAAAGCAACGCTCCTGAATCTGCGCGGCGATTTCCGCTCCCCATCCGCCGGTCTTGGGGGCCTCGTGCACGATCACAACCCGCCCGGTCTTCTTCACCGACGCGGCGATCGTATCGATATCGATCGGATAAATCGTACGCAAATCAATCAATTCAGCGCTGATGCTATCCGGGAGCATGTCGAGGGCCTTCATGCACTGATGGATCATCGCGCCCCACGAAACCACGGTGATGTTTTCACCTTCATATCCATCCAGCACGGCGGCTTTGCCGAGGGGGATTGTGTATTCTTCCTCGGGCACTTCTTCCTTGAACTTCTGATAGATATTTTTCGGCTCGAAAAAGATCACCGGATCGGGATCGCGAATGGCGCTGATGAGCAGGCCCTTGGCATCGTAAGGACGCGAAGGGATGACGACCTTGAGGCCTGGCGTGTGCGCATAGACGGCTTCGGGTGAATCGCCATGAAGCTCGGGGGCGTGGATTCCGCCGCCGATGGGGCAGCGCACGGTCAGGGGACAGGTGAATGCGCCGCGTGTGCGGTTGCGGCAACGCGAGGCTTGTGTGCAAAGCTGGTCGTAACCGGGGCCAAGGAATCCTTCGAATTGGATCTCCGCGACGGGGCGCATGCCCGCCATCGCCAGGCCGATGGATGCGCCGATAATTCCGGCTTCGGAGAGAGGTGTGTCGATGACACGTTCCGCGCCGAATTGTTTTTGCAGGCCGTCGGTCACGCGGAACACGCCGCCA
Source organism: Tepidisphaeraceae bacterium (assembly GCA_036265245.1). Lineage (GTDB taxonomy): Bacteria > Planctomycetota > Phycisphaerae > Tepidisphaerales > Tepidisphaeraceae > DATAPK01. The sequence continues at coordinate 8,588 of DATAPK010000567.1, forward strand.
TTGAGTCCGACGTCTTCGCCCAGCACCAGCACGCTTTTGTCGCGCGCCATCTCCTGATGAAGGGCCTGGTTGATCGCTTTGACTAAATTCAGTTCGGGCATAACAACTCTTAATGTGATTTTCGCAACCCAATCTGCTCGGGGTCTTGCCCGATCGAATCGGTGCGAAGGGTATTGCGCTGTTTATTTAATTGACACGGAAGCTCGGCGAAAACATTGTCAAAAATATCGGTGATGACCGGAGCCGGCGTTTCCATCGCCAAGCGGGTGATCTCCTGCGCCTGGGCGCGGGCTTTTTCTTCGGCACGCGATTGCTGGTTTGCATCCCACATGCCGCGTGATTCCAGAAATTTTCGCGTGCGATGGATTGGATCTTTTTTACCCCACGCCGCCATTTCCTCGGCGGATCGATAGCGGCGCGAATCGTCGGCGGTGGTGTGATCGCCGATGCGATAGGTGACGCATTCGATAAATGAGGGGCCAAGCCCTTCGCGGGCGCGCGCGACGGCCTGCTTGTGCGCTTTGTAAACTGCGAAGATATCGTTGCCGTCAACCTGAACGGACGGCATGCCATACGCCAGCCCTTTTTGTGCAAAAGTTTCGGAACCTGTTTGCCTGGAACTCGGCACGGAGATGGCCCAGCCGTTGTTCACGCAGGTAAAGATGCAGGGCAATCGAAAGGTGCTGGCGAAATTCATGCCTTCATGGAAATCGCCGGTGCTGGTCGCGCCATCGCCAAGAAAGCATTGCACGACGCATTTTTCTTTGCGGATCTTAAATGCCCAGGCGAACCCAACTGCGTGCAGAATCTGCGCGCCGATCTCGATACACATGGGGCTAATATTCAGGTCTCTTGGGATATTGTTGCCGCGTTCATCGCCGAGCCAGTGCAGATACATCAGGTGCATCGGCAGGCCGTGAAGGTAAAGGGCGGCATTCTCACGGTAATAGCCGACCAGATGATCGACGCCTTTGGTCAGCGCGCTAACGGCGCCCAGCGAGGTGGCTTCGGAGCCTTTGTTGGGGGGATAGGTGCCCATTCGCCCGGAACGCTGCAACCGAAACGCGGTTTCGTCGAGTTCGCGGCTGAGCAACATCGCTTCATAAAGCGATTTCACCTGCTCGGGCTTGAGCGTGTCGCGGGCCAGCTCTTCATCAAAATTGCCGTTTTCGTCCAGAATCTGGAGGTATTCGATGTCGGCGTGATAAATCGTCTTTCGGGGCATTCAAATCCTTAAATACGTTCTGTTTCCTTGGCCGCATTGTCTCCAGGGAATTGCCGAATTCCAGTCCGCGCGGGGGGCTTGCCTGTGCCTTTCGCGTTTGGTGATGCTTCGTGAATCACATAATCACTGTTGGGCAGCTTGTCGCAATGCTGCATTGCGGATTGGGCGGCGTGCTGCATCGAGTTGTCGGTGTTGCGATCAAGCTGGTAAAAACAGTTGGCGATTTCCTGATCTGCCATCTCCATAAAATGCAATGCGGCCGAATTTTGCGATTTCCTGGCGCGAATTTCGCGATCCAGTTTGCTCAACGTGCATGCCCACGCATGCAGCCACATGGCGCTGTCGGCGAGCCTGGCTTGCACGCACTGGCGCGTGACGATTTTCTCGGCGAAGCGCCTGGATGCCAGCTTGAAATGAAAACTGTGATCGCGAATGCCGCGGGCGAGGCGATTTGCATAGGGTCGAAGCGATGAATCGACCCGATCAATCCTCGGCGGCGACGGTTTGATCCCGAGATACATTTGCATGGCCAATGACAGTGCGGGTTTGAAGATGGCGGGATTGAAGGGATTTGCTTTTGCGGCGTCGCGCACGCCGAGC